>CAYMXF010000442.1:0-2809 GCA_964393935.1 uncultured Planctomycetaceae bacterium | reverse complement strand
TGAACGAAGGCGGCGTGATGAAGAACCCGAACTTCACGGACTACATCCTCCCGACGTTCCGCGATGTTCCCCAAATAGAATGCGTGATCCTCGAAACGGACGATCCCGGCGGGCCGTTTGGCGCGCGCGGCATCGGCGAGCCGCCGCTGATCGCCGCGGTGCCGGCCGTTTTGTCGGCCATCGGCAACGCCATCGGCGTCATGCCGCACACCTTGCCATGCACCCCGCAACGCGTGTGGGAACTCTTGAACCCGGAGGAGGCACAGGTGCCGTTTCAGGCGCGGATGAACCTCGCACCTTCGCATGCGTTAATGACTAAATGACTACTCGCATCGACAACGCAACCGTGATCACGCATCGCCACGGCAAGCCCGTTGTGCTGGCTGATCATTCGATCCTGATCGACGGCGGCATCATCGTCGGCGTATTTCCAACACACCAAAACCCAGGGCAAGCCTGCCCTGGGCTTTCGCCGAGCGCGCTGACCACTCCAACCGAAATCATCGACGCCACGAACTATCTCGTCATCCCCGGTCTCGTCAATACGCACCATCATCTTTACCAATCGCTGACGCGCTGCATGAAGGGCGTGCAGGACGCCGAGCTCTTCGATTGGCTCACGGCGCTCTATCCAAGATGGAGCAAGCTGACCTACGACGTTGTCAAACTCGCCAGCCAGATCAGCATCGCCGAGTTGCTGCTCTCCGGTTGTACGACGACCAGCGATCACTTCTATCTTTTCCCGCAGGGCAGCGACGTGCGGATCGAGGCCGTGCTCGAAGCGGCTGAGTCGCTGGGTATCCGCATTCACGCCTGTCGAGGGGCCATGAGCTTCGGCCAATCGCGCGGGGGCCTGCCGCCGGACGACTGCGTGCAAGATGAAAAAACGATCATCGAGGACTGTCAGCGAGTCCTTCAACAATTCCACGATCTGAAAGCCCACGCGATGCGGCGCATCGACCTCGCCCCATGCTCGCCATTTTCCGTGAGTCCAGAGCTGTCGCGCGAGACGGCGGCGCTGGCCCGAGAGCACACGGCGCTGCTTCACACGCACGCCGCCGAGACGCTGGATGAAGAAAAGTATTGCCTGAACAAGTTCGGCAAGCGGCCGATAGAGTGGCTCGATGAACTCGGCTGGCTGGGGCCGGACGTGTACTTGGCGCATTGCGTGCATTTGGCGGACGCCGACATTCGCCGCTTGGCGCAGACGCATACCGGCGTCGCCCACTGCCCCTCGTCGAACATGCGGCTGGGCAGCGGCATCCCGCCGGTGCGGCGTTTGCTCGACGCCGGAGCGCGGGTGGGATTGGGGGTCGACGGTAGTTCCAGCAACGACGGATCGAATCTGCTCGCCGAAGCGAGACAGGCTTTGTACTTGCAACGCATCTGCGGTGGGGCGAAGGCGATGACCGTCGCCGAGGCGTTCACCCTCGGCACGATGGGCAGCGCCGCCGTCCTCAACCGGCCGGAGTTGGGCAACATCGACGTCGGCTTCGCCGCGGACCTCGCCCTGTATCGGCGGGATGACGTCGCCCTCGCCGGCGCGGTCGAGCAGGACCCGCTGGGAGCATTGATGCTCTGCCACGTCGGACGAGCCGATCGCGTTTTCGTCAACGGCCGAACGGTCGTCAAGGACGGGCAGATAGCTTCGCTAGAGCTACCGGCCCTGATCAAGCGGTTCAATCAGCTCGTTGCGCAAAGCTTTACCAACCGACTCTAAGGCTGTATAGCGAGTCGAGTAGGTGAGGGAAGCTGTGGTTCTCCGCCTTCTTGCCTACGTATCTTTGCCATCAGGAGGCGTTTTCTAGATGGCCCTTCCACCGCGTCATCGAAGAGGAATACGTTTCATTTCGTACATACTGGCTTGGCACTTGGTGATGGCCGGCGCGGTCATGCCGTTAACAAGCCGAGTCGCAGGACCGCTCAAAGTATGGTCCTCGCGGGTCTGGAACAAACTCGGTGTTTCATCGGCGATGTTTCCAGACTATGTCCCATCGATGAATGGAAACCCATATGATGTCATAGAGGTCTTAAGAGGCGCCTTCGGAATAATGCTGATCTGGGCACTGGCGGGGTGGATCAGCTATCGAGTTCTCTTACGCCGTTACAATCCTTGTTGGTATCGATTTGTAAATTATTGGTGGAGAAGTTGTCTCTACGCAACCGTTCTCTTGCCTTTGGCCTTTTTGATCGGCGCGATGATCCCGCACGTTTCATTTCAGGTAACTTCGGATAACTATGCCGATATCGACATGTTCATTTTCCCCCCCATGATTCTTTTTTACATACTCCTCGCTCCTACTTTTTTCGCGCTACGCGAATTGAGGAGCCGTGGCCGTCGACTCTGGCAGAAGTGTCCACGGTGCGGCTATAGCCTACGGATTCCAGAGGCTCAGTCTTGTTCCGAGTGTGGCGTCGCTATCGTCAAAAACCCGAAAGGCGGTTGGCTGATAAGACGTTAAAGTGTTATCATTGCGTTTCACCGTGGACTTTATGAACAAGGCGGACACCTTAGTATGTGATGTTCGAAGCCGGCTCGACCGCGGTGTTCCGGACGAACAGTCGCTAACGGCGATTCTGGATCAGGTGCTCGCCTACTTCTCTTGTACCGTCGGCACAATCCACCGCCTAAACCCCGCGACCGGCCTGCTTGATCTCGTCGTCCATTGCGGAATCCCCGAGGCGATCATTGACCGCGTGCGGCAAGTCCCCATCGGCAAGGGCATGGCCGGGCTCGCCGCCGAGCGGCGCGAGTGCGTGCAGGTCTGCAACTTGCAATCGGACGAGTCGGGCCAGGCCAAGCCGGCGG
>CAYMXF010000441.1:0-2810 GCA_964393935.1 uncultured Planctomycetaceae bacterium | reverse complement strand
GGCGAGTCGCCCTGCGACATCGAGCCGTGCGATGATTGCCCGGCCGGCACGATTCCGATCGTGGACGGCGACGGAAACAACTCGGGCTGGTGCGTCAGCGCGTCGGATCCCAGCAACGTGATCATCCATGTGGATGACGTGGACCGCAGCGCCGGAACGGCCACCCTCCGCATCGAGAAGAACTTCGACAATCCGCCGGGCTTCGGCGGGCTCATCCCCTGCATCCTGCTCGACTTCGTGCAGGTCTGCCCGGATCTGCGGACTGTTGACACCTTCTTGATCAACGGTGAGACGATCACCAACAACACGGGCGTCGATTGGAGAGACTTCCACTGGCTGCTGTTCGACGGTCCGGAGGCTTGGTTTGACGTTGCCGCTTCCGATGGCTTCGACACGACGCCGTTCTTAAGCAAGCTGTTTAGCCGGTATATTGATTCGCCGGTGAACAACAAGGCCAAGAAGCTGGATGCCTACAACGGCACGGTGCCCGCGGGCGGGACGTTTAGTCCATCGGGCGGCACGGTGGTTGGCGGCGGTCCGGTTGACATCGTGGTCAATCCGAACCTGGCGATCCCCGACAATCTCCCGGCGGGTGTGAGTAGCAGCGTCACCGTGCCCAATTCGGTGACCATCGGCGACCTGAACGTCGACCTGGTCGTGACCCATACCTGGGTCGGCGACTTGGTCGTGACCCTGACCCACGGGGCCACCGTGACGATCGTTGATCGGCCTGGCGTTCCGGCGAGTACCTTCGGATGTTCGGAGAACAACTACAACATCATCCTGGATGACCAGGGCACGGGCGGGACCATCGAGAGCCTTTGCGCGGCGGTCATGGTCTCTCCGCCGAACTATGTGCCCAACAACCCGCTCGCCGCGTTCAACGGCGCGAACTCGTCCGGTCTCTGGACGATCACGATCTCTGATAACGCCGGCGCCGACATCGGTACGCTGGTCCAGTGGTCGCTGCACATCACACCGCAGGCGCAGACCTCGGGCGAGCCGCTCACCATTGGCGTCGATCTCGACGGTCCGCAGGTCTCCTTCACGTTGAAGGAGTGCCCAACGACCACCGGCCAGGTCCTGGCGGGTGCCTGCTGCATCGGCCTGAACTGCTCGATCCTCACGCAGAACGACTGCGCCAATTCGCAAGGCGTGTATAAGGGCGACGGAACGGTCTGCACGCCCCAAACCTGCTTGCCGGCGAACGACAATTGCAACAACTGCATCGCCGTTCAGACCGGCGTGGCGTACCTCGGATCGACGCTGGGGGCCACGGGTACGGACATATCGTCCTGCGCCTTCAACGACACGCTGGACGTTTGGAATTGCTGGACGGCGACGTGTACCGGCTCAGCTACCTTCAGTCTGTGCGGCAGCCCGTTTGATACGACGCTGGCGGTTTACGCGGCATGCGGAGGACAGGAGTTGGGTTGCAATGATGACTTCTGCGGCCTTGCATCTCGGCTTACGCTGAACGTCGCCGCCGGCCAGACCTACTACATTCGCGTCGCCGGATTCAACGGGGCTGCCGGCAATTATTCGCTGACCGTCTCATGTACCGTTCAGTCGAACGGTTCGTCCAGAAAAGGCGTGGCTGCTGTGGAACGGAATTAGCCAAGATTAAGAATCGAACGGAGTGCACGGAGCACGCACGAATCCGACCGGAAGTCAGGAGAGAGAAGAAATGAAAACCATAAAGTTATTGAAGCCCACCTTGGCGCTTTGCCTCGCGGGCGTCCTGCTAGCGGCGAATCCAGCCATCGGCGACGTCCAGACGACGATCCCATTAGGCGGCGGTTGGACGGCCGAGGTTTCGAGTCTTGCGGAGGTCGGCATCAACGTGGACTCGATTACCAACGAGTTCATCGCCATTGAGATCTCGAAGGACTTCACGGAGCCGTACGATGGCAGCGGCTTCCCGAGCATCAACATCGTGTTCACGCAGGTGGCAAGTGACGCGGTAACGGCGCCGCGGATTGTCATCCTCGATGAGTCGGTGACCAATCTGACGGGCTCGGATTGGACCGATTACCACATGCGGCTCAACACCGTCGGCGACGTCGAGTTTGACATCGCCGCCTCTCTGGGCTTTAGCATGGCCCCGTTTGCTAACCGAATCCTTACTCTGACGGACCTGGACGCGTTCGGGGGGGTGGTGTTCAACAACAGCTCCTTCTTCCCTGGAGCAGGTCCCGGCGAGTTGGTTATGCTGGCGGACTTGTCGGGCGAGCCGGTCTCGTTCACCCTCGAGCAGTTTCCCACTCCCGAGCCGACGACGTTGGCGATGCTGCTGCTCGGACTGGGCTGCTTGGCACGGCGTCGGTCGAGGTAAAAGAGCGTCCGTTACCCGCGTGCGACTCATCAAGGGCTTACACCGGCAATCTCTTGAGAATTGAACTCCCGCGAACTCCATGCCGCACTCGTTGGCGAGGAGTTCGTCGTTGTTGCTGGCGGATCACTTCCGAACCAGCAGGTGCTTGAGGCGACCCGCGAGCGGGCGCTTATCGCCCGGCTCAAGGCGTTGTGCAAGACGTGCAAGTTCGAGAAGCCCGACGGTGTTCAAGCTGCACTCATTCCGCCATCACTATGCGGGCTTCTGTGCCAACCACGGCGTAGCTCACGAAAAAAACTGGTCGAAGAACGCTGGCGCGCGCCGCTTGGTGCTGCACAGTGGCGCATGAGCGGTTTTGGAGGTCTACCCGCGCAAACCCGAAGCGCGCCAACGTCTGTCGTTCTCATTCGTCTGGAGACAGCCGCCGATCGGACTCGAACCGATGACCTGCGGTTTACAAAACCGCTGCTCTACC
>CAYMXF010000440.1:0-2811 GCA_964393935.1 uncultured Planctomycetaceae bacterium | reverse complement strand
ACGACCGGCTCATCATCCTGGCCAGCGACCACAACCACGGGACGTTTCTGCCGTTCGACCTGTCCAAACCGCAAACCGCCGAAGAACTGATCCGTAACATCCGCAAGTTTGTGGCGGTTGCTTAAGGCTTGGGGCCCGCCACGGCGGATCTTCGACTTGAGACCTGAGGCGCGGTCCCGCGTGTGCGAGTCAATTCTCTGCGCTACACGCACTTTGAAAGGAGCTTGTTGACCGCCTTGAGTTGAGAGGTCTTGATGCGTCGGCAACTGGCGGCGGGCTTTTGGCGGATGTGATAGCCCTTGCCGTCGAGACCCACCGTGACGCCCATCTCGGCGAGGTCCTTGAAATCGCGGAAGATCGTCCGGCGAGAGGCGCGCATCTTCCGCTGAAGCTGCTGTAACGTCGCATGGCGGCCGGAGCCGATGAACCGGCAGATCTGCATGAGCCGCCGGAGCTGAACACCGTCGATCGTGAGGCTGCGAGACATCCACCGTCCTCCTTATGTGATCTCAGGACCCGCTGGTCAGCGTTCCTTGTCTTGCGAAACATGTCATGCCGTGCATCGTAACAAAGAGCGAGTGACAGACCAAGGGGGCAGAAGGCAGTGAATAGTGAATAGTGGTTGGCGGCTGGCGGCTAGTGGTCCGTAGAGGATTGAGTCGGCCGGGTGGTGGGGCCGGACGTGGCGTAGCGCTGCCGCCACCACTCGCGGACGCGGTCGGGATCGTAAGAGCGGGCCCGTTTCAAGAGGTCCGTCAGGTAGGGCTCGAGGTCGATCTCGCCCGCCGGTTCCTTCACGACGCCAAAGTCCATGCCGGCGACTTTGATCGTCAGGATGGTGTCGTCGTTCTCGCCGTGGGCGCCGAGGATGCGAAGCTGATTGTCTCGCACGAGAAGTCTCATGCCGAACCGGGCGTACTCGACCTTCTCGGGGAGGAGGTCTTGCGGCAGCGACTCCGGCCAGGCGAAGTGGAAGGCGCGCTCGACCGCGGAGAGCAAAAGCGCGCGGTCGATGGTGCCCTTGCCGTTCGGCGGCGGGATGGCGGAGATTTCGATGTCGGCGGAATGAATGTTGTCGTTGACGATTTCGACGTTGTTCACGCGGATGCTCATCTGCCCGGTCGCCGAGCCGCGGCCCCAGGGCGCCAACAACGATTCGAGAGAGAGCCCCTGAATGACGCCGCCGAAGCGCAGGCGATTGACGTGGCCCAGCGCGAGATCGACGACGTCGAAGTCGAACGATGCACGGCCGTCCAATTGCCGCGTTCCCATGAGCGGCGCGAACGAGGCCAACGACAGGTCTTTGATTTGGCCGCTGCCGCGCAGGTGCGTGACGATCGATTTCACCACGCGGGCGCCGTCCACGTTGACGGAGAATCTGCCGGACAGCGGCCCGAGGGGGACGTTTCTCGTCAGTTCCGCCAGCTCCGCGTCTTCGAGTTGGCCGCGGACCCAGACCTCCGGCTCGGATTCCTTTTGGAGGAACTGCACGCTGCCGGAGAACCGGCCGCGCGTGACGTGGCCGCCCAGGAGCGAGTCCAGGCCGATCGCCTCGAGGGGGACGGTCGGGAGACTGAGGATGAGTTCGTTGACCTGGACCCCGTTCTTTGGAAGGAAGCGGGCGTAAATCTGCGCGCCTTGGCTAACGGGATGACCGTTGAGTTCGTAGGCGTGCAGGCGGGCAATGCCGTTCTTAGGGTCGCTCACGTCGATCGTACCGGAGGTATCGCGGCAGCGAACAGCAAACTCACGGCGGTGAAAGGAGACTTCGAATTGCGAAAGCCCAACGCGGGAGAGATTCAAACTTTCGAAGTTGTGCCCGAGGCCGGACTCGAGCACCTGCTTATAGTCTTCCTTCACCCATCGGTCGCTGCCCAGGATGAGGACTCCGTCGACGAGATCGAGTTCGTGGCGCTCCCGGCCGTCGCTCTTGATCTCGTACCAGATCGCATCCTTGCAGGAAAAGACCAGGTCGCGCCGTCCCGGCAGCCAGATGGCGACGTCCTGGAACGAACGGCTGGAGAAGGTCTGCCCGCGGATACGCCCCAGCTCGCAGGGCAGCTCGAAGAAGTTACTGAGATCGGCCTCAACGCTCGTGCGATACGAGTCACTCCGTAGATGAATCGCGTAGCCCGTTGTCCACGTCAGCGACCCGCCGACGAGGAGGACGGACAAGACGAGCAGAATGCGGCGTTGAAGGGGCATGGGAAGTAGAACGGGTTTTTTGAACGAGTCGCACGCCGGCCTTGGACGGCGAGACACGTTTCGGCGAGCGGATCACCGTACCGAAACCGTGTGAACCTGTCTATTTTCAAGGTTGAGGAAGCTTCCGGGCCGCGTCGAGATAGAACCGATAACTCGCGCGGATTTCGTCGAGGGTGTCGCCGCCGAACTTTTCCATGAAGGCCCGGGCGACTTCGAAGGCGACGACATGCTCGGCCACGACGCTCGCCGCGGGGACGGCGCAGATGTCGCTTCGCTCATAGTCGCTCCGCTCCGGCGAAAGCGTTTGAAGGTTCACGCTGTCGAGGCCCTTGAGCAGCGTGCTGATCGGCTTCATCACGCCGCGCAAGACGAGCGGCATCCCGTTGGTCATGCCGCCTTCGAGCCCGCCCGCGTTGTTGGAGCGGCGTACGAAGCCGAGGTTCGGCTTGTCGCGCTGTGCGGGCACGTAGTCGATTTCGTCGTGGACGAAGCTGCCGGGTCGCTCGGCGCAGTCGAAGCCTAAGCCGATTTCCACACCCTTGAAAGCCTGGATCGATCCGACCGCGCCCAACAAGCGGCCGTCGAGCTTGTCCTGCCACCGTGCGC
>CAYMXF010000439.1:0-2814 GCA_964393935.1 uncultured Planctomycetaceae bacterium | reverse complement strand
GATCGAGACGCGCCATGGGCCGCTCGTTTTCGGCGAGCGATGCCTCGTGATGGGCATCCTGAACGTCACTCCGGACAGCTTCAGCGATGGGGGGCTTTATCTCGATCCGGCGTCGGCGATCGCGCATGGGCGATGGATGGCGGTCGAGGGGGCGGACGTCATCGACATCGGCGGCGAATCGACGCGGCCAGGGTCGTCCGGCGTGGCCGAGGGTGTGCAGATCGATCGCGTCGTGCCGGTGATTCGCGGGCTGCGCGCGGCAGGCGTTTGTGTGTCGATCTCGATCGACACGCAGTCGGCGGCGGTGGCGGCTGCGGCGTTGGAAGCGGGGGCGGACATTATCAACGATATATCGGGCGTGCGGCACGATCCGGCGATGGCGGAATTGCTTGTGCGGGAGCGCGTGCCGTTCGTGGTGATGCACATGCAGGGGACGCCCGCGACGATGCAGGTCGCGCCGCACTATGAGGACGTGGTCACGGAGATATCGGCCTTTTTCGACGAACGGGCGGCGGCGCTGGAACAGGCGGGGGTAGACACATCCAAGATGATCGTCGATCCGGGAATCGGCTTCGGGAAGTCGACGGAGCACAACCTGACGATCTTGCTCGAGATTCGGCGGTTCGTCGGGCGCCGGCCGGTCCTTGTCGGGCCGTCGAGGAAGAGGTTTATTGGGGAGATGCTGGGGGAGAAAAGTCGAAAAGTCGAAAAGTCGAAAAGTCGAAACGAGGAGGCGGGATCGAGGGATGAATTGTTGGCTGGAACGGTTGCCGTAGCGCTGCACTGCGCGCTGTCCGGTGTCGACATCGTGCGGGTGCATGATGTCGGCGATATCCGGCGTCTCGTGCAATCCATCCGTTTAGGATGAAGGCGCGGATTCTTGTTCCTGCGCTTGCTCTGCGTCACGCAGTACGCGAATCATCAGAATGACGAAGATCACCATGCAGCCGGCGATGACGAATGATTGAAACCATGCTCCCGGCATCCCGAGCGAGATCGCGGCTTCGTAGGGCTCGCTATAAGTGCGTTGGCCCCAGAGGACGGATCGAGGCAGGCCCCAGCTTGGCAGCATGTAGGTGAAAAGATCGATCCACCAGAGGCTGAGCGTGATCAAAATCGGTCGCCAGAAGCTATCCCATCTTCGGCACCAGAGTAGCAGCGTGGCGATGACGGCAACGCAATAGGTGCTCATAGCGCCGCCCAAAGACACCATCGCTTCGCCGGTCGGAGTGGTGACGCCGACAACGTTACATGCGCCGTAGCGGCCTGACCAACCGGCGCACTGAAACTCAGGCCAAACACGAAAGCCGAGCATCTCGACTTCGACGATTCGGCCTCCGCAAAGTACCCCGACGAGACCGTGACCGACAAGCTCGTGGCAGAGCACGCCGAGGGGGTAAAAGAGCAGGGTGAGCCCGAGGTATTTCAAAGCGATCTCGGCAGTGCGGCTCATTCCATGCATCATCGTCTGAAGGGAAATGGAGGGCCTACCGGGTTCGATCAAAGGTATGTTATCTCACACAGATTGCACGATAGGGGGCGATGTAACTTTTGCGCAATACTGGAGATACCTTGAGAGGAAACGCCTTGTCTTGAAATCTATTCATTTAATCCTGGCGATTGATGGCGGGCGGTCGCCGTTCTGGTTACATTGTTGATCGCTTCGCACCGGAGCGCAAGGCTCGTCAGGCGACGTCTGGCGGGCATCCTTATGACGGGTCGTATCGGGTTTTTTATGGTATTCACGCTGACGCTGGTCACCCAGCGAGCGCTGGCGCGCGGTCCTACCCCTTCTACCGACGAGTTTCCTGGAAATCGCTATGTCAAGGTCCGCCTCGTGCTGGAAGAGACCGCGCTGACGCCTGGCAAGGACGGGCATGTCGGCGTGGTCTTCGACATTGCCAAGGGTTGGCATCTTTACTGGCGAAACGCGGGTGATTCCGGGCTGCCGCCGAAGGTCGCGTTCAAGTTGCCGCCGGGAGTGACGGTCGGGACCGCGCAGTGGCCGGCGCCGACGCGACACGTAGCGCCGGGGGAGTTGGTCGATTACGTCATTGAGGACCGGCTGGTGCTGATCTACCCGGTTAGCGCGTCGGAGGGCGTCGCGGTAGGAAAGAAGGTTGCGATCTCGGCCGACGTCGATTGGCTGGTTTGTAGCGACCGATGCGTGCCGGGGCGAGCGACCGTAAAGGCCGAGCTTGCGGTGGCGTCGTCTTCGGTGGCATCCGGCGATGGGGATTTGTTCGCACAGGCGCGGAAACGTCATCCGGAAACGGGCGATTCAGGACCCGTGGGCGCTTTGTACGATGTTCATTGGCAGGGGCTGGACCTTGTGATTGGCGCCCGGAATGCATCCCGCCTGACGTTTTTTCCGTATGAAAACAAAGAAAGCGTGTACCCGAAAGACATGTACTCTCGGGGAGTGGCAAAATCGAATACGCTGCGGCTTTCGTACCCGGCGGAGGCGCGAGAACTCAAGACCATCAGAGGCTTGCTCTCCATTACACGTGGGGATAAAGAGTCGTATTATGAGTTGATCTTGCCGCCGCCGGGGCGATGACGGCCCTAAAGGTCGTCGGCCATCAAACAGAGAGAAAACGGGGCCGGAATGTCCGGCTTCAAGAAGCAGGAATTCTTCTAGCAAGGGAGACACCCACATGACAGGAACCCATCGAAAACCCCTCATCACGTTTTGCGGGATTCTCGCCGCCGGCATCACGTTGGCGGGCACAAGTTTTGCGCTAGCCGGCCCGAAGAGCAAGGGCCATGGCAAGCACATGATGGAACCCGCATCGGACACCGCAGCCGCCAAGG
>CAYMXF010000438.1:0-2814 GCA_964393935.1 uncultured Planctomycetaceae bacterium | reverse complement strand
GCCTCGACGAGATCACCGATGCCTACCGCCTCATCCACGCCGAGGGCGACGGCCTAAGCGGCCTGATCGTCGAGCGCTATGCCGATTGTCTCGTCTTTGAATTCTTCTCGCTCGGCATGTTCCGGCGTCGCGAGCAACTCGCCGCCTTAATCGCGGAAGCGCTCGGCCCGCCGTCACGGTTGGCCCGCCCAACGGGCACGCGCAAGACGTGGCAGATCATCCTTCGTGCCGACGAGCGCGTCGAAAAAATGGAGGGCTTTCACGTCCCGGCCGCTGCGAATGATGCAAACACCCGCGTGGTCATCCAAGAGCACGGCCTCCGCTATCACGTCGACATGGCCGCAGGCCACAAGACCGGCTTCTTCTGCGATCAACGCGACAACCGCCGTCGGTTCGCCCAACTTTGCCGCGACGCAACCGTCTTGGACTTGTGTTGCTATACCGGCGGCTTCGGCCTCGCCGCCCGTGTGCTGGGCAATGCCAAGGACGTGACCTCCGTCGATCTTGACGAGGTCGCGCTCGCCGTCGCCAGGGAAAACGTCAACCTCAATAACGCCCGGATCAACCTCATCCACAGCGACGCCTTCATCTATTTGCGTCAAATGATCGCCAACGGCCGCACCTTCGACGCCGTCGTGCTCGACCCGCCCAAGCTGGCGATCTCCCGCGAAGACGTGGACGACGCATTGCGAAAATATCACGACCTCAACAGCCTGGCGATGCAGGTCGTCCGCCCCGGCGGCGTATTCCTGACGTGCAGTTGCAGCGGTCTCGTCTCGTCAGAGATGTTCACGCAGACCGTCCATCGCGCGTCGAGATTCGCCCGGCGGACCCTGCAACTCTTCGACCAAACTCCCGCCGCCCCGGACCATCCGATCCTGCTCGACTGCCCGGAATCGGAGTATCTCAAGGCACTCTGGTTTCGGGTCCTGTAGAATCGCGCCGGAAAATGAGCAAGAAGGGCAAACGCACCGAACCCATGATCGAACCAGCCTCGACGGAAAAGCGCCGTCGTCTTCAATCCCCAATCCGAAATCCGCAATCCGAAATCAGGGTGGGTAACGAATCGTCCAACGACGCGCGAAATCTGTTTGCCCTCGGCCTCCTCACCGTCCTCATCCTCTACGTCGCGCACAGCGCTTATCTCTGGGCCTATGTCAACGACGACGCCTACATCACCTTTCGCTACAGCCGCTTCCTCTCCATGGGCCGAGGACCCTACTACAACATCGGCGAGCACGTCGAGGGCTACACCAACTTCCTGCTGATGCTCCTGCTCACGCCGATCATCGGCCTGTTCGGCGAATCTTCCGCCGCGCCCTTTGCCAAATGCCTCGGCATCGCCTGCGGCGGACTGGCTCTGGTCTCCGTCAGCCTACTCGTTCGTCGCGTCGATCGCGGCAGCAACGATTCGCCCATTCGCGGCACGACGGCCGCCATCCTCGCCCCGGCCCTCGTCGCGGTCAGTCCTTCATACACTCTCAATAGCACGAGCGGCCTGGAAACCATGTTGTTCGCCGGATGCCTGTCGCTCGGGCTGCTGCTCGGCCATCTTTCCCTGGAAAAGGGACGATGGCGCGGCGCCGGCATCGCCTTCGCCTGCGCGACCCTCACGCGGCCCGAAGGCATCCTCCTCTTCGCGATCTACTGGTTTGCACAGCTCATCGTCGCGAGAGGGGCGGTCATCGAATTCATTCGCGATCTTGCAAAGCGGGGTCGAGCCGCGTGGCCCTCCCATCGGCTGGTCGTCGGCGTGTTTGCAATCGACGCGATCATCGTCGTCGGCGTCTTCGCCGCCCACCTCGTATTTCGCCTGATCGCCTACGACGGCGAGTGGCTGCCGAACACCTACTACGCCAAAGCCGGCGGTTTTTGGAAGGTTGACGCCGCTTCATACATCCGAGCCGGCGCGTTGAAGCCTTTCTTCGATTCGTACGGCATCGGCGTCGGCATCGCGGTGATCGGTTGGCTCTTCTCCGGCTCGACTCGACGCCGCACGATCCCACTCTTTTTCATCGCGACGATCGGCACGCTGCTTCCCTTCGTTACGGGCTCTGACTGGATGCTCGGCTTCCGGCTCCTCATGCCTTTTCTACCGGCGCTCGCCGGCATCGTCGCCATCGGCTGGTGCCGCATCGCGTCGTTCGTCGTTCGTCAACCTCGTTGGCTCGGTCCTCCGCTCGTCCTCCTCTGCGTACCGCTTCTTTGGTATTTGCAAACCGAATATCGAACTTTTCTCCATGATTATTCTGAAGCGCGCGCCCGCGGATATGAAAAGGGACACACCGCGCTGGCCAAGTGGCTTCGTGCGGGTGCGGCCCAAAAAGGCGACACCGTCGCGCTCATGGACATCGGCATCGTCGGCTACCTCTGCGTCGATCAGAACATCCTCGATATCACCGGACTTACCGACCGCGCGATCGCCAAGAGCCAGGGGCGCTTCATGGATAAACGCTACGACCCCGCTTACGTCGTCGAACGAAAGCCCGAATTCATCGTGCTGGTCTTCGGCGGAAAGGGCAATCCGGATGTGCCGCCGCCAGCCGGCACGCGAATCAAACCCTGGTCGAAGAACGAAGCGAGGATTTGGGACCACCCGGAGGTTCAGTCCCACTACGTCCGTCGCCGACCAGTCCCGCCGAACGCGGCGCATTGGACGGACATCGTCGCGGCTCAACTCGGCGCGGAGCGGGTCTTCGAACACGCCCACCCGGGCCGGTATTATCTGCTGGCCGTGTTCCGCCGCTCCCATGCCGAAGCGCCGACCACGCGGCCCGTGCCGGGAATCGTAGGGTGAATGATCCTCATTGATCG
>CAYMXF010000437.1:0-2818 GCA_964393935.1 uncultured Planctomycetaceae bacterium | reverse complement strand
TCGTCTTCGACCCCGATCTCGAGGCGAAGTGGTCGATGGCTCTCGCCAAGCTCGGCGTCAATTTGACCTCGCTCGCCGGCGAGGCCGGGCACGCCTAGTGGTCGCCACCGAAAATTAGCGAGTCGGGCCTCCCCTTCGACAAGCTCTAGGGTGAGGCCCTCATGCTGAGCTTCCTCACCCCGATCTTGTCGAGGGGCGAAGCACGAGGGCCTCACTCTCTCGTGTCGTGGATTCTTGATTCCGAGTACCAAGGTGTGGACTCAAAAATCTTGAGCCACACGCCGACTGAACCCAACCGCAGAAACGCTAGGTAATTTACAGCGAGCGTGTCGTAGCGCGTTGCGATTCGACGGCAGCGCTTTACCTGATTGAAGAACAGCGCCACGAGGTTTCGCGCGCGATACAGAATGTCGGCTTATCAACCGGAAGCGGGCGAGATTAATGTCGCTGTACTTGTTTCGCATTTTGACCCAAAGCGGTCGTTCGAGCCTGACGACCTCTGACCCAACGCAGCCATTCGGCGGACAGTGTGTGTGGATTAGCCCGGAAGCCCCAGCTATGTTAGGTTCTCCGGCGATCACATCGCCAGAGTCGGCCGCTATCCGGCGTGGCATTCGTATCAACGGTGTGATACTCCACGGGCCCTTACCATGGAACGCAAGCTTGCGGCCATCCTTGCCGCCGATGTCGTAGGTTACTCGGCCCTTATGGAGGCGGACGAAGCGGGGACCTTCGACCGACTGAGGGCGGGCCGTAGGGAGCTATTCGAGCCCGAGATCAATAAGCACCACGGGCGCATCTTCAAGCTGATGGGCGACGGTCTGTTGGCGGAATTCGGCAGTGTTGTCGACGCTGTCGAATGTGCGGTTACTCTCCAACGCGGCATGGTGGAGCGCAACGCGAGTGTCCCCGAAAGCAAACGCATCGAAATCCGCATCGGAATCAATCTGGGAGAAGTAATAGTCGAAGGCGAAGATCGCTACGGCGAGGGCGTGAATGTAGCAGCGCGTCTGCAACAGCTCGCTGACCCCGGCGGCATCTGCGTTTCAGGAAAGGTATCGAAGGAGGTCGAGAAGAAGGTAGCCTTTGGCTTCGAACCGATGGGCGAGCAGCGGATGAAGAACATCGCAGAGCCCATCGCCTGCTATCGCGTGAACCTGCAACTCCCGCCGCCGGCTCAGCCTGACCGGTCCTTGCCGACCCCACCCAGGTTGCCCAACAGGGTGGCAATCGCCGTTCTGCCGTTCACCAATATGAGTGGCGATCCGGAGCAGGAGTATTTTTCGGACGGCATCACCGAGGACATCATTACGGACCTGTCGAGAATCTCCGGGCTCCACGTTATCGCCCGCAACACTGTGTTCGCTTTCAAGGGCAAGCCAATCAAGGTACAGCAGGCGGCGCAGGAGCTCGGGGTCAGATTCGTGCTGGAGGGCAGCGTCCGCAAGGCCGGATCGCGCGTTCGTGTCACCGGTCAGCTCATCGACGGCAAAGACGGCAGCCATGTCTGGGCGGACCGTTACGATCGACAGCTAACCGACATTTTTGCGATTCAAGACGAGATCACGCATGCCATCGTCGATCAGCTGAAGGTCAAGCTGCTGCCTGAGGAGAAGAAAGCAATCGAGGCGGCGCCCACAGAGAATGTCGAGGCCTACACCTATTACCTCAGAGGCCGACAATTCTCCCACATGTGTTCGAAGTCTTACGTGCTCCTGGCGCGGCGGATGTTCACCAAGGCGGCGGAATTGGACCCTCACTATGCGCGCGCTTATGCAGGCATCGCCGACTGCGATTCAATCCTTCATTCCTGGCATCACGCTGACGTCTCGATCGATGGCATCTTGGCGATGAGCGCAAAGGCGCTGGCGCTCGACCCCGAATTGGCCGAGGCACATGCCTCGCGCGGGCTCGCTCTTCAATTTGGTGGGCGCCACGACGAGGCGATCGCTGAATTCGAGCATGCGCTCGTGCTCGACCCCGATCTGTACGAGGCCAATTATTTCTATGCCCGGTTCTTCTTCGAGCAAGGCGACTTCGAAAAGGCGGCCAAGCTGTTCGAACGCGCCGCTCAAATCCGGTCCGACGACTACCGCTCTCCTGTTCTGCTTACATCCGTCTATCGCTCGCTTGGACGGCATGTGGACAGGGAGAGATCGGCGCGGCTGGGATTGGAGCGGGCCGAACGCGAACTCCATCTTCATCCCGAGAATTCAGGTCCTGCCCAATTGGGCGCGCTCGCATTGGCGCATCTCGGCGAACGTGACCGGGCCAAGGATTGGGCGGCCCGCACCCTGGCGATAGACCCCGATGACCTCCTTGCCCAGTACAACATTGCATGCGTCTACTCGCAGCTGGGCGACCTTGACCCGGCAATCGACCTTTTAGAGAAGGTGCTGCCATACAGAAGCTCCGAGCAGATCTTGTGGTTCAAGAACGACTCCGACCTGGACCCGATTCGCAGCCATCCGCGTTATCAAAAGCTGCTTCAGACAATCGGGGGACCGGCGAGCGCCCACTAAATGACCGCATCTTCAAACGACATCGGCGAGGGCAGGCGAGGTTTTTTAAGTTCCGGTTATGGCACAGGGCGGAAGCAACACGGCGCCAGGCATTGCGTCCGGTGCCGCCTACAAAGCGGACAAGACGGCGCCGCACGCGAGCGTTTATGAGTACACGTCCTAGGGCCCTTACCGCGGCCGTCCGATCGATCGTCTAGGCCACCTGCAACGCCAGGCGCTCGTAAATGTCGAGGCCGGCGATCGGCCCCATCGCCGCCATCGTCGGTCGGCCGGCAAAGATTCGTCGCGCCGCGCGC
>CAYMXF010000436.1:0-2818 GCA_964393935.1 uncultured Planctomycetaceae bacterium | reverse complement strand
TTATTAGTTTGATCCCGCAGTACGTGCGACAGGATCGGGGCGCCGCGTAACTCATTTTTTTTTTTTCGGCTTGGTTGTACGAGACGGCGCCTTCCAATTAACGCAGTGGCGCTTTGCCCGCCAAGCGGCGGATCAGGGCGATTTGGCCGGCGTGGAAGGTCTCGTGCAGGGCGGCCATGCCGATCGCGCCGGCCTTGCTCACGAACATCGGGTGCGGCTCGCCGGCGACGGGGGCGTCCAATTCGGCGGGGTTCATGCCGGAGATCAGATCGATCGACTCGCGGTGAATCCGGTCGAAGGTCGCGCGAATGTCGGGGATCGGCGGATAGGCCGAGCGGTCGGCGACGGGTTTCGAGCCTCGGCCGAAGGTGTCGCGAAACGACGCGGACAAGTGATCGGTATAGGTCTTGTTGAAGCAGCGCGTGTGGATGAGCGCGACCTGCGACGCCGCGAGATGGCCGATTTGCCAGGCGACGTGACCGAGACCGGGGGCGGGTGCATCGAACCAGCGCGACTCCTCGACGTCCGCGAGGAGATCGCAGGTCCAGCGGCGCGCGGCTTGTAAACGATCGATCAGCACATCCAGCGTGTTCATCGGAAGACCCCAGAGTCTTGTTGTCCGCGAAAAGCGGCGATCGGAATTTTATCGACGCGCGGAATCGTATGATTGCTGCCGGACGATGGCAAGAAATTTGAAGCCTTGAGGCTTGAGGCTTAGGGCTTGAGGAGGCGGGAATTACGATAATCACTCCTTGTGCGATTGTTGGAATGGAGGGAATCAGTCGACTCATGGGGCGAGGGGAAGAAGTCACGTTGTTCATACGCCGAAGTCGTCCGATTGCGCGAAAGCGCCATTGAATACGGCATAGGTTTTCGGATATCATACATATCCAAATCGGGTGGAGTATGGCGGGGGCTAGTTTGACCGCTATAGTTCATTCGCTACACGCGATCCGGGCCCTTCAGTGGTAAGCGTGTGAGCAAGGGGAGAAACATGTCGCAACGAAACCGTTCTCTGAAGATGTTGATGGTTGCGGGGCTGGTCGCTGTCTGCGCGAGCGGAGCGTCGGCGACGATCGTCATCGAGACCGTGCCGGTCGGCAACCCGGGCAATCCCGGGGAGCTTTCGGGGGCGGGGGCCGGCGGGTTCGGACCTGACGCCATCGTCGGCGGCGTGGCCTACACCTACAACATGGGCAAGTACGAGGTGACGGCGGGGCAATACACTGCGTTCCTCAACGCCGTCGCCGCGACGGACACCTACAGGCTGTACAACACGTACATGTGGTCAGACACATTCGGTTCCAAGATCCAGCGCAGCGGTACATTCGGCAGCTACACGTACAGCGTGGCGGCGGACATGGCCAACCGGCCGGTGAACGACGTCTCCTGGGGCGATGCGGCCCGGTTCGCCAACTGGCTGCACAACGGCCAGCCGACGGGGGCGCAAGGGCTGAACACGACCGAGGACGGCTCGTACTTTCTGAACGGGGCGACAACGAACGCGGCCCTGCAGTCCGTTACGCGCAATCCTAACGCAACCTGGGCCATTCCCACCGAGGACGAATGGTACAAGTCGGCGTATCACAAGAACGACGGCGTGACCGGCAACTACTTCAAGTATCCTACGAGCAGCGATAGCGTGCCGAGCAACGTCCTAGGCAATCCGACCGACCCTGGGAACAACGCGACTTACTGGAAAAACATCTTCACGATCGGCAGCCCATACTACCGAACGGAGGTGGGCGATCACGAGAATTCCGACAGTCCCTACGGCACATTTGACCAGGGCGGCAACGTGTGGGAGTGGAACGAGGCGGTGCTTGCTTCGTCTCGCGGCATGCGGGGCGGTTCGTTCGATTACTACGACTACGCACTGCTCGCGGCGCACCGCGGCGACAGCGACCCGACGTACGAGTTCTACGGCCTCGGGTTCCGTCTTTCAGAGGTTCCTGAGCCGAGTAGCCTAGCCATGCTTGCGTTCGTAGGAGTAGGGGTGGTTGGAAGGCGAAGGGGGCATCGAAGGTAATCCTTGCTCAATCCGCGCTGATCGAAGGGCATTCTCTCATTTGCGCGTCGGGTTAGTAACCCCTCCCTAACCCTCCCCTTCTCAAGGGGAGGGATTCAGGCGGCGAGTTCGTCGATCCAGTGGCGGGCGATTTCGCGCCAGTTGACGCGGTCGAGGGCGTGGGTCATCAGCTCGCCGTACATGTCGCGCTCGCGGCCACTCAAGGGATTATTGGATTCGATGGAGTCCTGGAGCCAATGGGCGAGGGCGACGGTCGCGTTGTCGATGCGGCTGAGGGGAGTGGTGGCGGGTTTCGGAGTTGGGGCGGCAGGTCTTGCAGACTCGACCTGCCCTAGCGGCTGCCCTGCGGTTGGAGCGGCAGGTCTCGCGGACTCGACCTGCCCTACGCGATCGACTGGCCCTACCGGATCGGCCTTGGCGGACTCCCACGCCTCGCGGGCGGCCTTTTTGGCGATCTCGTTTGCGCCGGCGTTGTCCATCAACCAGAGCTGGACGAGCCAGGTCTCTTCGTTGGACCAGAGGTCTTTGGGGGCGGGAGACATAGCAAACATCAAAAAGTCAAAACGTCGAAAAGTCAAAACGCCAAGACGCGAGATCATCGACAGGATTCACACGATAAACAAGTGGAACGGACAGGATTTACAAGATTAACAAGATAAGGCAGATTCCAGCGGCGGCTGATCTTGACCATTTGATCCTGTAAATCTTGTCAATCCTGTCCATCTACAAGCTGGAGAGGACGGCGACGATGTTGGCGCGGCTGGCGCGGCGGGCGGGGATGAGGGCGGC
>CAYMXF010000435.1:0-2821 GCA_964393935.1 uncultured Planctomycetaceae bacterium | reverse complement strand
GCGCAGGCCACATTGAGTAGAGCCTCACTACTATTGTCAGTCACGGCGGTATCCTTAATTGTTGGTCGATACCGCAATATTTATCTAATTGCCGCGGAGTTCCTATTTGCAATCTGTGAGTAATTTGCCCGAGATTGCAAAGGCGCGCGGGCCAGATGGTTACGAACGTCGCTTTCCGAGTAAGAGGTATTGAACAGTGCATTCGCGGCAGTCGCGACAACGCCGTGCAGCGGCTGACTGAATACACTTAAGTTGCGCATTGCCAAAACGCGAACGAAGTAGACGGCCTTCGCGTTTCGGCCGCTCTTACCTGGTGCAGGTGCATTGATTATTTTGCGCTTTGCCCTGTCGGCGACGTGTTCGATAAGCGTCGAAGCTTTCAGTTTAGGATTGCCGGTTGCGTCGATCCGCTTACGATTTGAATCGCCGAAGTCCTCGTAGATAAAGAAGCCATTGAAATTCCGGGAATCGCTGAAAATGATGCTGGTATCTTGCTCACACACGCGAAGCGCGCCCACAAGACGCTTCGCCAGCTTGGCGATCCTCCCCGCTAACTCGTGGCGTTGGCCCTTGGTCAATGCGGTCGGTGGCCGACTTGCGGCGATGGCGATTTTGAGGAAGGCCCAGACCCAAAGATCGTCGCTGTGATGCTTGCTGCGCCGCTTGAGCGCACACCACATGGCGACAATCTCCGGATCGTCGGAGATCAGCTTCGCGGCGATATCCGCCAGTTCATGGCGAGGTTGCCGCAATAACTGTCGGCGCACTGCGGAAACTTCCGGCGGGATTTCTCTGCGGCTCTCTTGTCTTGCCATTGCATGCCCTCCGCAGGGGCGGCCGCATAGAGGTTCGCGGGGCAGCTCGCCGCGGTAGCGCGCTTGTCGGCTGGCCGGCCTAGCCCCGCCGTTCAAGTCTACCGCGATGCACGACTTAAATCAGGCGTTGGCCTTGCGGCGCAGCGGCACCACCGGCGCGGACTTGTTCCCGGCCAGCGCGGCGACAATACGCGCGCCAATCTTCTCGTTGGCGGCACGGATCGGATCGGCGCTCAAGTGCGCATACCTAGCGGTGGTCGCGGTGTGCCGATGGCCAAGCAACTTTCCGATGATCGGCAGGCCCTCGCCCATGCCGGCACCGACACTGGCGAAGCTATGGCGAAGATCGTGAATCCGCACGTCTGCGAGCGCGGCCGCATCGCGGATACGTCGCCACGGCTTTTGCAGGTTCACCATCGCTGCGCCGGCCTTTACGCCGACAATGACATGCGGGTTGCCGGCGACGCGCGGCAGCTTGGCCAGCACCTCGCGCGCCGGGGCGTTCAAATAGATCGGCTTCGCGCCGGTCTTTGAGTCGGGAAGCCGGATGAGCCCGGCGTCGAGGTCGATCCAATCCCAGCGCAGCCCGAGGATTTCGCCGAGCCGCGCGCCGGTGAAGATCAGCAGCCGCAGCGCGGCGACGGTGTAAGGCTCGCGCGATTCCGCGGCTTTCAGAACCTCGCCGAGGCGGGCCAGCTCGGCAGCCGACAGATGCCGCTCGATCTTCCGGCCGCGGTAGCGCTTCACGTCGCGGCAGGGGTTGGGGGCCTCGCGCAGCGCGTTCTTGATCGCCCAGCCGAACATGCTCGACAGGATCGCCAGCGCGCGGTTGGCAGCGCCCGGCGTGTCGCCGAGCCCGACATGCCAGCGGGCCACGTCCGCGTGCGTCACGTCATTGGGGCGGCGGTTGCCGAAAGCGGGAACGATCGCGCGCGCGATCAGGGTCGCATTTGTGCGCACGGTCGAGGTGCGCCAGATCTTCGCGTGCGCCGTTTCAAACTCGGCTGCGAGCGCGGCGACAGTGCCGGCTTTGCGCTCCGCGGCGCGGGCATTGGCGGGGTCTTTGCCGGCCGCTACCAGCCCGATCAGCTTCCGGGCCTCCTCGCGGGCCTTGTCGGGCGTGAATGCCTCGCTGTGCCGGCCGAGCGTCAACCACCGCTGGGCGGCCTTCCGGCCGCGGCCGGCGCGGTATTTGAGAACGTAGACCGCGGGGCCGTCACCCTGGCGCCGCACCCCGAAACCGCTCAGGCCGGCATCCCAAAGCTGCGCGCCCTTGCCCAGCCCGTTGACCGCCCGTATCGTGATCTTCGGCATCTCCGCCCCCGTGGCCGGTAGCTACCACCTAGCTACCACCGCGGAGGATAAGCTGGGAAAGCCAGTGTTGCAAGATATAACGTATTTACAGGCGTTCTGACACTCTAGACGCCGCGAGGAAAGCCGGTAACCCTTGGGTCTTGGCATTCGTAATGCGCGGGTCGGGGGTTCGAATCCCTCCGCCGGCACCACCAAATCAATAGCTTAATCGCCTGTCGCCGGGGACGGCGCCAAGCTGGCTGCCGCCTCGCTGGCGCTTGCCGGCGCTTGCCGGCGCAGCAGGCGCAAGAAACCTTCGCGAACTTTCGGCAGGTAATAGGGCGTGAGCGCGCGCCGCAAGCGCTCCGGGTAGCGGTCGAAGCTGGTGCCGTACAGGTTGGGGTTCGTATTGATCTCCCACACGTGCATGCGGCCGCCGACAACCGCAAAATCGAGCCGGCCGAAGTCGATCCGTGCCAGCGCGAACACCGCCCTTACTTCGTCGGCGAACGGGTTCTTCTGCAGAAAGTCGATCTCTTCCTCGATGAGCGCGTCATTGACGATTTCGGCCTGCTTCACGTTCCAGGAATTCGACGCGATGAGATGGTTGCCAAAAACCTCGCCATCGATCAGGCACGAACCGTATTTCCGATAGAGGCCGTCGGGCGAGCGCGTATCGACGAATTCGACGATCAGCAGATCGTCGCGGTCGT
>CAYMXF010000434.1:0-2828 GCA_964393935.1 uncultured Planctomycetaceae bacterium | reverse complement strand
GTCAGATTGTCGCGGTCAACACCCTTATCGATAATATCACCGAAACAACAGAAAGTTTTTTTATCAATCTGTCGGGCGTGGTCGGCGCGACGATCGCCGACAGCCACGGCGTCGGCGCCATCGTCGACGACGATCCCCTCCCCGGAATCTCGATCGCCGACGTAACGGTGTCCGAGGGCGATACGGCGATATTCACCCTCACGCTAACGAACCCCAGCGCGAGCACCGTGACCGTGCAATACCAGGCCACCGAAGGAACCGCGTTTGAGCCGGAAGACTTTACCGGCAAGAGCGGCGTGTTCACTTTTCTGCCCGGGGAGACCGCCGGAACGATCGCTGTTTCGACCGTCGAAGATTTCTTGGTCGAGAGCGACGAAACATTTTTCGTCGATCTCTCTGTTCCGACGAACGCGACCGTCGTCAATGGTCATGGTATCGGCACGATCAGGAATGACGACTTCAACTCCCCGCCGAACGCCACCTTCGACGTATACACGACGCTCAAGGGGCAATCCATCAACTCGAACGCGTCTGCGGGCGTCTTGATCAACGATATTGACCCGAACGCCGATCCGCTGACCGTATCGCTGATCGCCGGACCAAGTCATGGTGCGCTCGCTTTGAACAGCGACGGCAGCTTCAAATACCAACCCACGAGCGGGTTCATTGGAGCAGATAGTTTCACCTATCAGGTAAGCGATGGGCATGGCGGGACGGATACGGAGGGCGTCAAGCTGTCGGTCGTTCCGGTGCTGCAAGGGACCACGACGACGCTCGACCTTGTGGCGCTGTCACCCGCACAACAGATTGCGGGGGTCTATGTCGCTTTCTTCGGCCGCGGAGCGGAATTCGCGGGGCTCAATTTTTGGCTGGGCGAGTTTGATCGTGGCCTCGTCGCCCACAAGACACCGAATCAGCTTCTCGCCGACATCGCCAGCAGTTTTGGCGCCAGCGACGAGGCGAAAGCGCTTTATACCTTCTTGCAGGATCCCAATCATGCCACCCCGGCCGAGATCGGCAGTTTCGTCAACAGCGTCTACGACAACCTTTTCAATCGAACGCCGGACGCTGCAGGCCTGAATTACTGGGTCGGCCAGATCAATCTGGCCCTGTCGAGCGGCAAGTTCGTGGGGAATGTGCTGGTGGACATCATCAGCGGGGCCCAGAACTCGCCCGCCGGAAACGACATTACGACGCTGATGAACAAGGTCGAGGTCGGTATTTACTACGCTCAGACCATCGGCACGCTGGGCGACGTCTGGACGCTCGCGGATGACAAGGCCGACGCCACCAGCCTGATTCAAGGCATCACCAACGATCCGATCAGCGTGCTGAACGGCATCGCCGAGGCCAATCAACTGATACTTGCCGATCTTCAAGACACGGTCGGCCTGATTGGCGTTGCAGGCGACGTCGCGCCGGAAATCTTGTTCTAGGGTCTGAACCCAATTGAAATCTGGGCGGCGACGTGATTCAAGATACCAGGAGGTGTCGGATCATGTCGGAGGTTTTTTGGTTGTCGGAGTCGATGACCAAGGCCGACCGCACGCGCTCCTGCTGACCGGCGGTCAGGTCGCCGACATCAAGGGCGCGGTCTCATTGCTTGCGGCGAACGAACCGACCGGGAGCCTCATCGGTGACAAGGGTTACGACGCCGATCACCTGCGCCAGGTCCTCGGATCGCGCGCCACCACCGTCGTGATCCCAAACAAAATCAACCGGGTCACTCAACACCCGTTCGATGCGGCGACATTCCGGCTACGCAACATCATCGAACGCACCTTCTGCCGCTTGAAGGACTTCCGCCGTATCGCCACCCGCTCCGACAAGCTCGCCAGAAACTTCCTCGCGGGCGTCTGCCTCGTCACGGTCATCTGCTATTGGTGCAATTGAGTCCGGACCTTAGTGGAAGCGGCAGAAGCGAAAAACGCGGCGTAATGCCTCGGAGGGAGGAAAACATGCCATACGAACTGAACATGAGTGTCGATTACAACGAAATTACCAAACAAGTCACCGTCATGTTCAGAGGGGAAAAAGTCGTTTTGCCGGGCCCGTACGACCGCTATGAAGACGGCAAGCGGGCGGGCGAAGATCACTGCCGCCAACGCGGCTGGCAGGGCTGACCACGCCAAAATGATGCACTACCCGCAGCTCCATGGCGTTGCCTCCCTCCCCCCGAACATTCTTGCCGGGCGAAACCGGCTTTCGCTCGAATCTTGGGCAAATTCCAGGCCAAGGCTCGTGATCAAACAATGCACTGGGGACAAGGCGGGGATATTCGAGATCACCCCCGCCTCGGCGCATTTTTGCCGCTCATCCTTGCGGAGCTTTATAGGCCCCAGCCACCTTGCCGGCTTTCTTCATTGCCTCAGCGAACTCCGACATGGTCATGAGCTTCGTCGTCGCGGCATTTGTGACAGTTCCCGCCGCTCCAACCGCCAAGGATAGGGCCGCAACCCCGGAATCATCCGGGAATTCGGCGAGAACCACGATATCCGACGGACCAAGCGAGATGAATGCGTGGAGCAGCTTACCCCCGGCAGCCTCGATCGCGGCGCGGGCCGCCGCTTCACGATTCTGCGGTCGCTTAACCATCGCTTGCACGGCTTCCCGCGTGTAGTTCCCGGTCCATAAATAATACGCCATGGTCAAGACCTCACTCTATGTCGGACATATTTTCAAATCCCCCCGGTCGTCTCGCCGGGGAATGGGAATAATACCGCCACGCCCGCGGCGAAACGACTCTGACGTGATGACGTGCCCCTCCGCACGACCTGGCCGCTCGGACTTGCCTTACGTGCCGGATCAGGAATTGATCACGCGGTTCG
>CAYMXF010000433.1:0-2835 GCA_964393935.1 uncultured Planctomycetaceae bacterium | reverse complement strand
CGGGAACGAGCGTGACGCCGGCACAGAGCGCGACGACGATCGTCGTCATCGTCACCAGCGTGACCAGCGAGAAAAGCACTGCTACCCAGGCGACGCCGCGGTAATCGCCGCTCGATGCCGGATACATGAGCAAGGGGATGAGCGGCTCGCACGGGCCGAAGAGAAAGATCGTAAAGAGCACCCAGGGGGTCAGGCGGCCGCTATCAGATTGCGGATTTTGGATGGCGGATTGCGGATTTGAAGAATGTTCGTGCGCGTGGCCGTGTGCGTGCTCGGCCGCCGAATGTGAGTGAACGTGCAGGTGTTCGTCCGTGTGCGTGTGTTCGTGGCGGTGAACCGTACCGTCGTCGTGTAAGTGCAGGTGCGTGTGCGGGCGATTGCGGATCGCTCGCCAGAGACCCCAGACGAAATAGGCCAATCCAAAACCGAGCAGCAGCCAACCGGCGACGTCGCCGCGGAACGCCTCGATGGACTTCAATTTGAAAAGCGCCGTGCCGCACGCGATGCCGACGAGGCCCAGGACGATCGAGCTTCCAACGTGGCCGACACCGCAGAGCAGCGTGATGATGATCGTCTTGGACGAGGACCATCGTCCGATCTTCGCCATCGCGACGAACGGAATATAATGATCCGGCCCCATCACGGTATGGAGGAACGCAATCGAGAGGGCAGCGGCAATGAGCTTCGTCAGATCGTGGTGCAAGGATGGACGCTCCCTGGGTAAGACTGGCGAGTCGAGAGGGGATGATAGTCGAGAATAGCGAAGCTTGCCGACGCTACAGCGGTTCCCACATGATTGAACGATGTCTCAACGCCAGGCGTCTCTCGGCGCTCCCTTACGGTCGCGGCTCTGATCATCCGCTGACGCGGGAATCGCTCTAGGCCAACAGTTCCTTGATCGGCGCGGCGGCCTCATCCTTGACGATCCGGAACGGCCGCTTGTCGGCGGTTTGATTGGTCAGCGTGTAATCGATGCCGAGGGATTGGCAGAGCGTCGCGTGCAGCTTGCCGACTCGGATGGGTCGGTCGGCGACTTCTTGGCCGTTGTCGCTTCGGCCGATGAGGCGGCCGGCTTGCAGACCGCCGCCGCCGATGACGGCGCTCCAGACTCGCGGCCAGTGGTCACGGCCGCTGTTGCCGTTGATCGTCGGCGTGCGGCCGAACTCGCTGGTGAGCACGAGAATCGTCCGGTCGAGAAGATGCTTGGTTTGAAGGTCCTGGATGAGCGTGCTTACGGCGACGTCGAGTTCGCCGGAAAGCTGTTGGACGCGCGGGAAGTTGTCCTGATGGGTGTCCCAACCCCCCAGGGCGACCTCCACGAATCGCACGCCGGACTGCACAAGCCGCCGGGCGAGCAGGCACCCCTGGCCGAAGCCGGATTGCGCGCCGTAGGCCTCGCGGACCGGTTGCGGCTCGTCGTCCAGGTCGAAGACCTTTGCGGTCTGCGGGCGCATCATGAGCAAGGCGGCGTTGTAGTTTTGTGCGTAGGCCGCCATCGCGGCGTCTCCGGGATGCTTGCGATCAAAGCTCTTGTCGAACTCCTTCAAGAGTTGCAGTCGGTCGTTGAAGCGTTTCTGCCCAATGCCGCGCGGAACGACAAGATTGGCGTTGGCCTGCTGCGCCGCGCCGACGTAGTAGGGCGCGTACTTCGGCCCGAGGTAGCCCGCCGCCCAGTCGATGCCGATCGAGACATACGGCGGCAGGCATTCATCGCGCGGCATGCCTTTGTACTTGGCGACGATCGAGCCCAGCGTCGAGTGCTTCATGCTCGACAGCGGTGGATAGCCGGTGTGCAAGACATACGTCGCGCGGTCGTGATCGAACTCACTGCCGGTCACGCTGCGGATCAGCGAAAGGTGCTTGAACTCCTTGGCCAGCCGGGGCAGATGTTGCGAGATGCGAATGCCCTCGGCGGTCGTAGCGATCGCGTCGAAGGGTCCGCCGATGTCGCTGCCGGGCTGCGGATCGAACGTGTCGATGTGACTCATGCCGCCGCCCATCCAGAGGAGTATGACGGAATCGGCGTCGCGCGTTCCCTTACGCGGCTTGGCGAAGAGGATTGCGGGATCGAGCAGGCCCAGGAAGGCCGCGCCGGCGGCGCCGATCGCGCGGCCCAAGAGTTGCCGGCGGGTCATTCGTAAGTAGCTCTCGCAGCCTTCACATCTCATACGCGATCTCTCCGCGTCACCGAATATATTGGAACTCACGCGTGTTAAAGAGCGCCCATTGAAGGTCTTCCCATGCCCACGGCTGCGTGCCGAGCCCGACATAGGAAATCGCCCAGCGGTGTTCGTCAGGCGTCGGCGGGCGCGTCAGGGTTTGCAGGAATAGCGCGTCGATCATTTCGGGCGTACTCATACGACTCTGTCGCTCCCAGAAGACGAGCGGGTGATCCGGATGGATGCGGACGGCCTGGTTGAGGAAGTCGCCATTGAGCAGCGTCAGCGATTGTTGAATCGTCGGCGTCTGCTGGCGGGGCAGCAGCGTGTCGCGATCGGTCGCGCCGAAGATACGCAGAAAATCGCGGGGATCGGGCGGGTAGATTTTTTCGATGGCCGGTTGAAAGACGCGGCGGTCGCTGAGGTATCGGCCGGTGGCCGCGAGGATGTAGTCGTGAATCTGCTCGGCGGTCATCCGTCGCAGCAACATGCAATCATACAGCGCGCCGGGAACGACCTCTTTTTGTGCGTTCGCCTTGCCGATGGGCTTCGGCGGAGGCAGCCGTTTGATATCGCGGCGGGACGTTTGTTGATAGGTGCGCGACGTCGTCATCATCCGCAGTATGTGCTTGAGATCGTAACCGTTATCGACGAATTCCAATGCCAACCAATCGAG
>CAYMXF010000432.1:0-2895 GCA_964393935.1 uncultured Planctomycetaceae bacterium | reverse complement strand
GGATGAAACTCTGTCAGTTTTACCGTTCTGCCGATGAGCGTGCCACGGAACTGGCTCGACGTGTGCCGATGGCGGCTTCGCTCGGGATGCTCGTCGATGGGAAGATCGTCGACATCACCAGCCGTGCCGCGAAACATCACGACCTCCGATCGGCCCAGTACGCGGGGGTGCTCACGGCCGGTATCGCTGCCGGCGAAGAGTGGGCGGCGTTTCGTAACGAAATTACGCAGCTTTCATCGATGGACGGCGTCCCGCCCGAGTCCGTCTTCTTCGGCCCGTGCGTGCTCCGCCCGTCGCAATACCTCGACTTCTACGCCTTCGAGCAGCACGTCAAGACCATGCGCAAGCAACGCGGCTTCGATTTCATCGTGCCGGAGTGGTACGAGATCCCCGCCTATTACAACTCCAACCCGACGAGCCTGCTCGGCCACGGCATGACCGCCTACTACCCGCCGGACGAGCAAAAGATGGACTACGAATGCGAGCTGGCGGCCGTCTTGGGTCGCTCGATCCGCAACGCGACGCCGGAGACGGCCGCCCAGGCCATCTGCGGTTACACGATCCTCAATGATCTCTCCGCCCGCGGCCGGCAGAGCAAGGCCATGCCCATCAACATGGGCCCCTCGCCCGGCAAGGACTTCGCCAGCGCCCTCGGCCCGTACCTCGTCACGAAAGACGAGATCAAGGACCTCGGCGCGCTGGGCATGAGGGCCTTCGTCAACGGCGAGAAATGGACCGACGGCCGCTACGGCACGGTCAAGCACTCCTTCGAGGCGATGGTCGTCTACGCCAGCCGCTCGCGCCGCCTCTTCCCCGGCGACCTCCTCGGCAGCGGCACGGTCGGCGGCGGCTGCGGCGCGGAATTGCAAAAATTCATGAAGCCGGGGGATACGATACGGATCGAGATTGACGAACTGGGCGTGCTCGAAAACCGAGTAGACCACGACAGGTAACGAATCGAATCATTTCGCGCTGATGCCACTATTCTTGACTTGGCGCGAGGCGGGGGTGGTACAATACCTCATTATTACGGAGCTTTGCGGCGCACGTGCGCATGTGCGGGAGGCCCGTTTACGTCGCCCCTCGATCGCGCGGCTGTTTGCCGCGCACGGATGGGAGACTCGAACAAGGAGAAGACACGATGGAAACGATCCGATGGAACATGTGTTCATCAGGCGGGTTCGTCTGCATGGGCATGGTTGTTTTTCTGTCAGCCGGCGCGGCCTCGGCCGACGTATTCAACATGTCGTCGGGGCAGACGAGCTTGTCTCTGGTGCCCGTGGGCAATCCAGGCAGTCCCGGCGAAAGTGCTGAGCCACTCGCGACGCAGATCCACGGTCCGGGTGGAACCCTCGGGGGAGTCGGCTATTCTTACAACATTGGGAAGTTCGAAACGACGGCTGCCCAGTATGTCGAGTTTCTCAACGCAGTCGCAACGGTGGATGCCTATAACCTGTATAAACTAGACATGTCCAGCATCCTGGGAATTCAGCGGATCGGCTCGCCCGGAAACTACACCTACACCGTTCCACCCGATTGGGCAAACCGGCCAGTCCTGCGGACCTCGTGGGGCGATGCTGCGCGGTTTTCCAACTGGTTAACCAACGGTCAGCCGACAGGGCTTCAGGACTCTTCGACCACAGAAGACGGCTCATACTCCCTCTACGGGGCGATCGACGCAGCGACCCTCCTCGCCGTCTCGCGCAAACCAGATGCCCGATACGTTATTCCAAGCGTGGACGAGTGGTATAAGGCGGCGTATCACAAGAATGATGGCATCACAGGCAATTATTGGGATTACCCGACGGGCACGGACACAGAGTCGAGCAACCTGTTGAGCAACCCCGACTCGGGCAACAATGCCAATTTCTTCCGCAAAGGCTACACGATCGGTAGCCCGTACTACCGCACCGAAGTCGGAGAGTTTGAGAATTCAGGAAGCCCTTACGGTACCTTCGACCAGGGCGGGAATGTCTGGGAGTTGATTGAGGTCAGGCTCCCCAGTTCAGCTCTAGTTCTGGGCGGCTATTACGCCGATCTAAGCCACTACCTTCTCGCTGGAGAGTACGGGACTGTGCCCAGCGACCAGGGCGGATATGGAATCGGGTTTCGCATCGCCGAGGTTCCTGAGCCGAGTTCGATAGCGTTACTGGCTGTCGGTGCCGTCGGTTTGCTCATCCGTTGGCGTCGAGCTTCATTCACAATAGTTCGATGAATTCCTCTACGCTTAGTCCAGCCCCGTCGAGAATATCTCGAAGCGTGCCCGTGGCCAGCGAACGATGAGCGGGAACAACGACTTGAGCGTAGGGATGGTCGCGGACCATCACGATATGGCTGCCGCGCTGGCGATGCACCTCGAAGCCGACGCGCCGCAGCGCCGCGACAACCTTCCGATACGACAGTTGTCTGGGGAGTTTGCTCACGCGCCGACGACGCTTAATTCTACAACCTCGCGGCCCGCTTCTTGCGGCACGGGTTGGCCGTGCTCAATGAGGGTCTCGATGTATAAAGCGATGGCTTCTTTGACGTTGCGCAGGGCCTCGCGCTTGTTCTTCCCCTGAGAGACGCATCCGCTCAACGCGGGCACGTGAGCGATCACGATACCGCCCGGATCGCGTTCCAGAATTACGGTGTAACGCATTGGCAAGTATCCTTACTATCGCGAGTATTATACCAGTCGGCTGCCCGCCTGTCATCCATCCGGATTCGCCCGGATTTCCTCCAAGCGCGGCCGAAGTTCCGGCGGGATCCGCTCGGCCACGGCGTCGTCGATCAGGCCGACGCGGATCATGTCGCGGATGTGGACCCGATCGATGTCGCGGAACGCGATCAGCTTAAGAATCAACAATTCCCGCAACTCAATCGCGTCGACTCCCTCGGGACTTCTGATCCCCT
>CAYMXF010000431.1:0-2918 GCA_964393935.1 uncultured Planctomycetaceae bacterium | reverse complement strand
CATGACGCCGCTGTTGAGGCCCATCGCATCGGCGCGACCGTTGGGCTTGGGGAAGGTGACCGTGCCGAACTGCGCCGCTTGGTGATAGACGACACTCGGGCCGGTGCGCATCAAGACGTAGGCTTCGGCGACGGCGTCCTCCTCGCCGTCGGCGATCGTATTATCGTGGCTGTTGACGTGATGGACGCCGATGGTGCCGTTGTTGAAGCCATCCACGTTGTCGACGGAGGTGCCCATGACGGTGTCCCAGGAGCCGGAGCCGTCGTTGTTGATGAGGTCGCGGAGGGCGCCGGCCTCGTTCAGGTCCAGTGCGTCGCGGTTGCCGAAGGCGTACCCGCTCGCGGGCCAGCCGCTGCCGGGCTCGCCGGGCTTGCGGACCCAGTTGGCCATGTTGCTGTTGCTTTCGACGGCCTCGGAAAAGGAGTAAGGCGTCTGGATGGTCCCATCGAAGGCGACAGTGCGGTGGTAGACGGCGGCGTCCCAAAGATTGTCCCAGAACCAGGTGGGGATGTGCTTAGCGGCATCGAGGCGGAAGCCGTCGACCTTCAGCACTTCGAGGTAATATTGGGTTGACCGGAGGAGCAAGAACGTCGCGCTTTCCGACACGGGATCGCCGGCCATCGGATCGGCCGTGTCGAAGGGGTAGAAATCGTACTGCGGCGGCCCGGGATTTCGGCTGGTGCCTGGGTTGGTGTCGGCCTCGGGGGGAAGATTCGTGTCGGGGTAGAACTTTCGATTGTTGGCGTTGGGCAGATTGCGTAGGGTGCCCGCGGGGATGTTGCTGGGATTCCCGGCGGCGACGGGGTGGCGTATCATGTTGTGGGTTTTTTCCTGAGCGATGTCGATGAGACCCAGGAGCCGGCCTTCGTAGAGGTTGTAATTCGCGCCGCCGGGGTCTTCGGACTGGGTGCCCTCGGTATGGAAATCGCCCCAGGTATCGCCGCCGAAGGAGAGGACGAAGCCGGGATAGCCGCCTTCGGTCATGAAGTTCGGGGGCGAGTCGTTATCGCTGACGGCGTTGTGGTTCATGATCCAGTCGACGAAGACGCGGCAGTTGGCGCGATGGTAGGCGTCGATCATCTGGCGGAAATCGGATTCGGTGCCGTAGCGGGTCGGCGTGGTCGGGTTGCCGAGGTCGAAGCGGTCGAAGAGGTCATAGCCGATGCTCGTGGTGCTGGTGGCGCTGCCGCCGCGCGAGGGAGGGGGAATCCAGGCGCTGTCGTAGCCGGACATGAAGACGTCAGGCATTCGATAGCGCATAGTGTTCCAGGAGGCCTCAAAGTATTGGAGCATGTTGTATTCGTAGGTTTGCGCGGAGGCGGCGTGCGGAAGCGAGAACGCCGTCATGGTGCAGGCCACGGCAAACCATACGAATCGTATCTTCACGAAGAGTTCCTTCACTTCAGCCCCGACGTACGTCGGGGCCAATCAAGCCCCTTCGAATACCGCCTCACTGGGTCAGCGGCTGTGTCACACACGCTAACTGCCTGCGAGGTAGGCCGGGATGAACGTGCGGATATCGCGGCCATCCTTCAGCGAGTCGTGATTGGTATCCGCCTTGATCAAATCGCAGGGGTTGGTATTCGTCCCCAGGAGGACGCCGACCAACGCAGCGACATCGCTTGCATCGCTCACGTGATCGCCGTTGATGTCAGACAATGCGGTACCGCAATCGTAGACGAGAGTGTACGAGAGGTACTGGTTGCCTGGAGCGGCGGTAACGTTGGTCAGGTCGCCGTCCCAATTGGCGGGGATATTGCCCTTGTTTCCGGCATTGCCCACGCCGAGCGGCGGGAGGAACTGGTTGGAGAAGTAGCCGCTGTTTCCGGTGAGGACGGCCATCATCTTGACCTCCGGGAACGGTCCGGAGGGGTTGGTCAAATCGGCCATCGCAATGTCGGTCAGGTCAATATCAAACTCCATGCCGTTGGCGGCCGTCGCGGCGTTCGCGCCGTTCGAGACGGTGACGCCTTGAATGTTGCCGTTATCGAGTGCAACCTGGGTGCAATTGGGATTGCCGGGGTTGACGAGCGTGGCGTTGCCGAAGCCGGTGTAATTGTTCTGGGTCGCCAAAGCCGTGCCCATGGCGGTGGGGATGTCCGCCCCCGTGAAGGTGGAAGGCGCGGTGTAGGGGTTGCCCATGTTGTTATCACGCAAGACGTAGCTGAGGAACTGGCTGCCGGGGGCCGTCGCTTCGCTCGACAGGTCGATAAAGGTACAGGGGCCGGGCGGCGGGGCGGCGAGGTTGGCTTTGCCTCCTCCCAGGCCGGGGAGCGTCTGATTGCTCCAGTAGCCGGTGGCGGAGACGAGGACGGCGCCGACCTTTAGGGTTGCGCCGTCGGCGGGCGGCGGACCCACGCCGTGGAAGAGGGTGGCTCGATCGATGGCATACTGCACGCCGCGCGACGCGGTGGCGGCGTTGACCACCTGCTGCGCCGGATCGTCGGCGGAGACGTCGTTCACGCCGGAGGCATTGGTGTTGTCGCCGATGTAGGTGTTCGCGCCGATCGTATTCGTAAACGTAAGCGTCGTGACGGTGACGCCCGGCGGGAGGTCGAGCAGGTCGACGAGCTGCGCGTTATAGATTCCGCCGTTTCGATTCATGACGAGCGCGAAGTCGGGCTGGAAGCCGATATCCATGTGGTCGCAGTTCAGTTGCTTCAGAGCCTCCGGCCAGCCGGTGTAGTTCGAGTCGAGCTGGTTCGAGCCCGAGCCGTTGGCGGTGGTCTGGAGGAAGATGATCCAGGTGTTGTTGTTGGCTTCGAGATTGCCGGTGATCCCGACATAAACGTAGCTCGCGTCGTTCTGCATATACAACTGGTCCAGCTCGCTGCCGTTTTGGTTGGGGATGGCTTCGGCGAGCGGGCCGGTCGTCAGATTTCTCGTGAAGCGGCCGAGAGAGTAAGAGGTCGACGACG
>CAYMXF010000430.1:0-2925 GCA_964393935.1 uncultured Planctomycetaceae bacterium | reverse complement strand
GATAGACCAACATGACGATCCCGGTCTGCGTGGCCATTCCAAAGCAGGCGATGTAACCCACCCATACGGCGACGCTGAAGTTGAACCCGAACAGGCTCTGAAAGATCACGCCGCCGACCAGCGCGCCCGGCACCGCCAGAATGATGAGCAGCGCATCCCGGACGTCGTTAAACGTCATATAGAGAATGATGAAGATCAGCAGTATGACGAGCGGGAAAATGATTTGCAGGGTCTTCTTGGCGCGGACCTGGTGTTCGAACTGCCCGCTCCACTCGATGAAGAACCCCGGCGGCAATTTGACCTTGTCGGACACCGCCCGCTGCGCCTCCTCGACGAACCCGACGATGTCGCGGTCGCGGACATTGAGCTGCACGTACGCGCGCAACATGCCGTTCTCGCTCTTGATGACGCTCGGCCCCTCGACGACGCGAAGGTCGGCGACCTGCGTGATGGGGATTTGGATCATTTCGGTGCCCCCGCCACCGGGCGTCATGCCTTCGCGGCGGCCGTTTCCGGATTCCATTCCTCCCGCCGCCGGTTCGGGAGTCTCGCCGCCGGCTCCCGGCGTCGTCTGCCGTCGCCCGGTCACCAGGATTCGCTCGAGGGCTTCGCGCGTCTGCCAGAAATCGCGCGCATAGCGGACGCGCACGGCGAAGCGCCGCCGCCCCTCGACGGTCGTGGTGACGTCCTTGCCGCCCATGGCGACCTCGATCGCCTCCTGAATATCGCCGACGTTGACGCCGTAACGCGCGGCCTTCTCGCGGTCGATCTCGATCTGCAAGTAGCTCCGCCCGACGACCTGGTCCGGGAAGACGTCGACGGCGCCCGGGATCGTCTTCAGCGCCGCGGCGATCTCATTGGAGATCGTCTGTATTCCCCGCCCGTCTTCCTTTGGTTCTGGCGTTTCGGCGTTTTGGCGTTTTGGCGTTTCATCTTCGAGTCTCGGTCCGAAGACCTTGACGCCGATCATCGTCCGCACGCCGGTCGCCAGCATGTCGACGCGGTTGATGATCGGTTGCGTCCAGATGTTCCCCCAACCGGGCATCTGCAACTCGCTGTCCATCTCCTTGACGAGTTCATTCTTGGTTTTGTGCCAAAGAAAGACGTTCTTGGCGAACTGCGGTTCACGCTTCTTGCGGATTCGCTGCAAATCCGCGTCACTAGGCTCTTTGGCCATCAATTTGTTGGTCTTGGCTTGGTTGCGCAAGTTTTCTAGGAGAGACCAAACCATCTCGCTACAGCCTTGATCTTCAAGCTCCCAGTTGACGAGGTTTGTGCGCGCAATCCACTCGTTGTTCAAGCGTTGCTCGAAGGCGTCGAACAGCTCGCTGAAGACCGTACTTTTTTCTCCGCCGATGGCCGTGTTAACCGCATCTTTGAACTCGCCCAATATTGATGGAGCCGCCAGCAAGAGTTCTGGCTTCTGCTCCACCACGCCGATATGGGCCAAACGCTCAGTCGCGGCCGTAATCAGCTTCATCATCTCTTCGCGGCGCGGGACCTCGACCAGGAGCGAGCCATGCTGCTGCGCAAGTGGCTCGGCAAGTTGATCGATTTGGGTCGCCGTCGGCTCCTGCTTAAGCTCGCCCTTGCGGCGGAACATTGCGATGAGATCGTTGAGTGTCGCGACCACGAGCTTTTTGGCGAGGACCGGCTCGTACTCGACTTGCCGACGATATGCCAGTTCCCGCATCGTCCGGTCGAATTGCACCATGGCGTCCATGACCGCCGCATTGATCGGCACCATGTCTTCGTCGTCTAGGACCGCGTCGATGGCTTCCGTCAGATCGGCTGTTAGGACCTTGAGCGCATGACGGTATACCGTGATTCGGTCGGGCGTTCTCCACGTCAGAACGCGCTGTGAGCATTTCGCGTATACGGCTTGACCCCATTCAAGCGATTTCTCGTAGGCATAATTCGGCAGACCACGTAATGGTTCCTTCGGATCGTGACTCGCCTCGCGCCAGAGTGAGAGAGCGTCTAAAAGTGCATTGCGGTATTCGACCTTCGCATCCCCCAGCAGCGAGGGCCGGTCGATCAACGCTTGTAATGCGAGACTCGCGTCCTGGAGAATCACCTCGATCTTCTTGCGTCGTGTGTCTCGGGAACGCAAAAATCCTTGATTCACCAGTTCCGCAAACAGGATCTTGCCCTCGGCGAGTGTATCTTCAAACCGCGCCTTCCGCTTGGGCCACCACTCCTTCGGCCGCAGCGTGACAATCGTCTCCACCATGTCGATGCCGGACGGGTCGGTCGGCGTGTCCGCCCGGCCGGCCTTGCCGACGACCTGATCGACCTCGGGGAAACCGCGCATGACTACGTCGCGGACGCGGATGTCCTCGCTGGCCTGCGCGATGGAGACGCGCGGCACCGTGACCGGCATGTCCAGGATGCTCCCCTCGTCCAGCGGCGGCATGAACTCGCGTCCCAGCTTGGGCAGGTGCCACGCCCACGTCGCCGTCGCGACGAGCAACACGAACGCCAACGCCTGACTGCGCAGTCGTTGAAAAAATACGCAGCCGAAAAAGAGCGCTACCGCCAGCACGCCGAGAAACAGCGTCTGGCTGCCGATAAAACCACAACCGAGAATAAACAAGAATCCGACGAACCAAAGGCCCACCGCCGGAACGTCCATCAACCACGTCAACACCGGTTTGTAGATATTGATGAAGCTGCGAACGATCCAGTTGTCGTCCTCGCTGCGCAGTCGCCCCTTGATGAGGATCGGGATAATGGCGGGTACGAACGTGACGGCCAGGATCGCGACGCCCAGCATTGCGAAACTCTTGGTGAAAGCCAGCGGGTGAAACATCTTGCCTTCCATCCCGCCGAGGGCGAAGACGGGCAGGAAGGAAATCAGCATGATCATGACCGCGAAGAAGATCGGTTTGCCCACCAGGCGGCACGCGCGGACGACGATCTCCG
>CAYMXF010000429.1:0-2934 GCA_964393935.1 uncultured Planctomycetaceae bacterium | reverse complement strand
GAATCGGTTGGATCACGCCGCTGGGGCATGACATCGAGTCCGCCTGGGCGCGGATCATCAAGGGCGAGAGCGGCATCGCGAAGACGACGATCTTCGACGCCGGCACCTTCCCGACGCAGTTTGCCGCCGAAGTCAAGGGTTTCGATCTCAGCAAGTTTCTCGGTTCAGACTATGAGATTCACAAGGAAGTCAGCCGCCAGGCGTCCTTTGCGCTCGCCGCGGCCAAGCTCGCCTGGGCCGACTCCAATTTGACTCAAGCCAAGAAATTGGACCGGACGCGCATCGGCGTCTATTTGGGCGGCGGCGAAGGACCGATGGATTTCGACAACTTCACGGCGGCCGCCGTCGAGGGCTGGAACTACGCCGAAAACGATCTGGACACGAAGCGATGGGCTGACGTCGCCTACACACGCTTGAAGCAAATCGTCGAGGCCGAGCAAGACCCCAACATGGCCGCCGGGCATATCGCCCAACTCTTCGGGGTCGAGGGTCCGAACTTCAACACCCTGACCGCCTGCGCCGCCAGCACCCAGGCCATCGGCGAGGCGACCAACATGATCCGCCGGGGCGATGCGGACGCCATGATCTCCGGCGGCTGCCACTCGATGATACACCCCTTCGGCGTGACCGGCTTCAATCGGCTCACCGCCCTCTCCACGCGGAATGACACCTGCGTCACGGCCTCGCGTCCGTTCGATCGGACGCGCGACGGTTTCGTCCTCGGCGAAGGCGCGGGCATGCTCATTCTTGAGGAATTGTCACATGCCCAGGCCCGTGGGGCGAAGATTCTCTGCGAGATCGTCGGCTATGGCTCGACGGCCGACGCCTTTCGCATTACGGATATCCACGAGGACGGCCGCGGCGGCATCGCCGCCATGCGGGCCGCCCTCCAGGACGCGGGCAAGAAGCCCGAGGAGATCGATTACATCTCCGCCCACGGCACGGGCACGCAAGAGAACGACAAGATAGAGTCACTCGCGATCCACGGCGTCTTTGGCGAATTCGCTAAGAAAGTGCCCGTCAGCAGCGTCAAGAGCATGCTTGGCCACCTAATCGCCGCCGCCGGGGCGTGCGAGCTAATCACCTGCGTGCTGGCGATCCGCGATCAGATTTTGCCGCCCACGATGAACTACCAGACGCCCGACCCGTTGTGCGATCTCGACTACGTCCCCAACGCCGCGCGCAAGACCAAGGTGCGCACCTGCCTGTCCAATTCCTTCGGCTTCGGCGGGCAGAACGACACGCTCGTCGTGACGGCATTCACGCAATAACGACCGAGCGATCACAACATGGCCGAGGCCCCAATCCTCTCGAACCCGCCGGATTGGAATGCCTTCACGCTCGATCTTTTCTGTCCCCGCTGCGATTACAACGTGCGGATGCTGACCGGCTCGCGCTGTCCGGAGTGCGGGCTGGACCTTGATTGGCCGCGCATCGTCGCCGCAGCCGAGCAGCGTGTGGACAATCCCCTGTTCGAGTATCGCTGGCGAGATCGGCCCGTACGGTCTTTCGTCTACACGCTCAGAATGTGCCTGCGACCATGGCGGCTTTGGAAATGGCTATCGATTGCTGACGCGCCGCGGCCTACCGGGTTGACGGTCTTCGCCTTATTGATGTGTTTGTTTTACATCGCCATGGCGCTTTCCGCGAATGCCGTGGGGCTCGCCACTTTGTTGATGGCGCACGGGCGTAGCGCCGGGAGCATAATACTTCACTCACTACATAACATGGTGCCGGATATCGGAAGGGAGAGCCTTTTGGAGCTTTTCGTTCATTTCCTGATCGCCGCGCTCCTCTGGCTTTTTCTGCAGCTATTTCAGCAGACCATTTCCAAGCATCGCATAAGAAAACTGCAGCTCTCGCGCCTGGTGGTCTTTGCCTTTGTATCGCTTCTGACCGTGAAGCTCCTCAATGTTATTTCGATCGTCTACTTGTACTCATACACCCCCGCGTCGTGGTTTCCGGTCAGGTCCGCCTACGTCCTAGTTGATTCCATGGCATTGGGTATGTGTTTTATTTCACTGGGGTTCGGCTTGAATTGCTACCTTCAGATACCGCGGGGCTGGGGGATCGCGATCTGCCTTATGGTCCTCACATTCCTGACGTGCTTGACCTTCGTCGTCGTGGTAAGCATTGCGGCAGGATCGTGGGCAAACCCTGTAGCTCTTGCTTTCGAGCGCGCTTGGCCGGGCCTCGCCTATTCTCTTTGGTTGCTGCTGGGCCTATAAGAAGCGTCTCCCGCCACTTCCCCCTTGATTCAAGCAAACAGTCGTGGTATACTAAACACCATGAGCACGAATAGCCGCATCCCAATCGCCTACCTCCGCGGCTATGGCTATCCGCGCTAGCGGGTAAATACTTTTCCTTCCATTCTCAGATTCGCCCGTTTTCGCTCCAAGACAGAGCGATTTTGCACCTGTTTCACGATGAAAGAAAACTTTTGATTCGACCTTACCCGGAGGCAGCCCATGTTTCGTGACGAACACATCACATCCCGTTTGTCGGACGCAACGGAAGCGTCCTCGCCCATCCTTCAACTCGATCCCAAGCATCCCGGCATTAACGACCCGGCCTACATCGAACGCCGCACGGCGTTTTTCAATCTGGCTCGCGAGGCTCGTCTGAATGGCGAGGAGATGCCGGAAATCAATTACACGCCGGAGGAGGACGCCATCTGGGAGATGATCTTTCGGAGGCTGGAAGAGGCGCATCAGCGCCGGGGCTGCTCGCTCTATTTGGAAGGTCGGCGGCAACTCGGCCTGGTGGCCGACCGCCTGCCGAATCTCCGCGAATTGAACCGACGCCTACACGGGCTCAACGGTTTGCGGCTCATCCCCGCCGAGGGGCTCATCGACTTTCGAGAATTCTTTTCGCATCTCGCCGATCGCGAGATGCCTTGCACGCAGTACCTGCGGCATGGATCGCAGCCGCAAT
>CAYMXF010000428.1:0-2937 GCA_964393935.1 uncultured Planctomycetaceae bacterium | reverse complement strand
GTCTTGGGCTGGAAGCCGATGAGGCCGTGGATGCGGTCCAGGCAGGGGATGCGGCGCATCATGTCGTCGAAGGGGCGGCCGTAGGCTTCCTCATAGGAGAGATGTTGCTTCGTGCTCTTGCTGCCGGTCATTTGGATGATCTTGTCGGCCAGCGCCTCGATGCTGATTTCCTCCATCGAGCCGATGTTGTAGACCCGGCCGGGGGCCTCCTTGCAGTGCATCATGTCCACGACGGCCTTCACCACGTCGCCGACGTAGCAGAAGCAGCGGGCCTGCTTGCCGTTGCCATAGATCTGGATCGGCTCGTTCTTCAGGGCGCGCTCGACGAAGCGTGGGATCACCATGCCGTACTGGCCCGTCTGCCGCGGGCCGACGGTGTTGAAGAAGCGGGCGACGACGACCGGCAGGCCGTACTGCTGGTGATAGGCGAGGCCGAGGAACTCGTCGATCGCTTTCGAGCAGGCGTAGGCCCAGCGGGAGAAGTGTGTCGCGCCGAGGACGGTATCGTCTTCCTCGCGGAAGGGTACCTTCTCGCTCTTGCCGTAGACCTCGCTGGTCGAGGCGATGAGCACCGGCTTGCGGAACTTGTTGGCGATGGAGAGGACGACCTCGCTGCCGTGGATGTTGGTCTCGATCGTATGGACCGGCTGGTCGACGATGAGCTGCACGCCGACGGCCGCCGCCAGGTGGAAGACCATGTCACACTGCTCGACGAGCAGGTGCATCGTCTGGGTGTTGCGGACGTCCTCCTGGACGAATCGAAACTTGGGGTGATTCATCACGCCGGAGAGATTGCGGATGCTCCCCGTGCTGAGGTTGTCCAGGGCGATGACCTGGTCGCCTCGAGCGAGCAGCGACTCGGTCAGGTGAGAACCGATGAAACCGGCGCCGCCGGTGATGAGGGCGATCATGAAACCTCCAGGGACGTCATCGTTCTTCGACTCGACGTGCGCTGCGGCGCTCGTCGGGGTGCATTATCGCAGGATACTCGCTTTTTGGCAGTGCTTCAGGATGTTGGCCGCCCAATTTTTCGCGGCAGGGCTGTTGGGCCCCGCGGCGACCTTTTCGGCGAGACGCTGTGCCTCCAGGGGGCGATAGTAGCTCGTGCCGATGACGCGGCCACTGAGATAGAACTCCGCAAGGGATAATTCCGGCCAGGCCGGATCTTCCGCTAGCCGTACGGCCGTCAGCAGGTCGTGTTCGTTGGCCGCCCAGTTCTCCTTGGCCCCCTCACAGAAACTCAGATAGATGTAGGTCGAGACTTTGGACGACCGGCTGGGGATGGCGAGGGTCTGCCGATGCAAACGGGCCGCACCCTCAAAATCGCCGGCTTTTTGAAGTTTGAGGGCTTCTCGGAAGAGGAAGACGGACCAGAGTTCAATCCCCACCAGTATCACCAGCGGAATCAACGGCACGAGGCTCCAAAGCTGGGCGGGTTTGATTTCGCGCCGCAGGAGCAACAACGAATGCGCCGTCGCGAGGGCGTAGACCGGCGCCCAGAGTGCCGCCGTGCGGCTCAGCGCTGCGAGGAGGCATACGCCGCCGAACGCCATCGCCAAGTGCCGCGCGGGGCGCGGACAGCCGGGGGTTCGGACGGCCTGCCACAACATGACGATGACGAGAAAGAGTCCGTAAAGCCAGACCTCCGCGATAATCGATTCCCGCAAGCCGATGCCCTCGAGGCCTGCCGTTCGGCCGTACAGTTCGATGAGAAAGATGCGCGCCGGGAGATAATCGAGGAGCAGGTGGCTGAAGACGGCTACAGCGATGCAAAGGTAGGGCCACGGCGATCGCACGCGCGCCCAGAGGGCCAGAATCATCCAGAGGATCACCACTAGCGTCGTCGTGGAAAAGATCGAATGCGTGACGAAGTGCGGGCTGAACTGAGCCCGCGAGCGGAGGGTCAGCACCCATTCAGCGATGTCCACCAGGTGCGCCGCGAGGACCATCAGGCCGAGCCAGACAAACTGGAGTCGCCGCGTGCGAGCTTTTGACGGACAAACGCCGCCCAGGGAAAGGCCGACGAGTGTATGTCCGATGGTCGCCATGGAATGTACGTCCCGGCTCAAGCCCCTTTATGGGGGAGTCGTGGCATCATATCCAAGGCGAGCCCTTACAAAAAACGCCCCGTTGTCGTGTCTGGGCGGTCGAGATCCCTTTGGCCCATTGCAGTTCGTTGTCGATAAAGAGCCAGCGCGGACGGGCACCGGCGGACTGTGTGCGCGCGAAAGTCTTTTTGCAGGCATAGAATCGAGTGTCGCCTCGCCGGGGGAGATCATAGGTGGCCACTAGCAATACTGAAAACGCGGTTTCGCTGGTCGGGGGCGAAGTGGAGGCGGTCCGTACGCTCGCGGCCAGCCGAGAGCGGATTCGCCGGGAGCTGGCCAAGGCCATCGTCGGACAGAAGGAGGTCATCGACCAACTTCTCATTTGCCTCTTTGCCAGAGGGCATTGCATTCTGGAGGGCGTTCCGGGCCTGGCCAAGACCCGGGCGATCCGGTCGCTGGCCCAGACGCTGAGCCTTTCGTTTTCGCGGATTCAGTTCACGCCGGACCTCATGCCGAGCGACATCACCGGGACGGAAATCATCGAAGAGAACAAGAGCACCGGCGTGCGGCAGCTTCGGTTCGTGAACGGGCCGGTATTTGCGAACGTGATTCTCGCGGACGAGATCAATCGTACGCCGCCCAAGACGCAGGCCGCGCTGCTGGAGGCGATGCAGGAATATCAAGTCACGGCGGCGGGGTTCACCCATCGACTCCCGCAACCGTTCTTCGTGCTCGCGACGCAGAATCCCATCGAACAAGAGGGAACCTATCCGCTGCCCGAGGCGCAGCTCGATCGGTTCATGTTCAAGGTGCTGGTGGACTATCCGACGGAGGAGGAGGAGTTGCGGATCATCGGGCTGACGACGACGGCGGCGGAGCCGGCGATCGA
>CAYMXF010000427.1:0-2938 GCA_964393935.1 uncultured Planctomycetaceae bacterium | reverse complement strand
TCTTTCCGGAGCCCGGCCCACCACAGACCAACGTGGTCCGTCCTCGGGGAAGTCCACCTTCCAGGATTTCATCCAGCCCGACGATTTGGGTTGGCACTTTCGGGATGGGTCGACGTTTTCCGTGCATGGTCTCCTCCTGTTCGCGACTTCACGTCACACCGCTCAAGCTCGCAAACCCTCTGGGGTTGCTCGCGCCGTTACGCCCGTGAACGAAAAAAGCCGGCGCGGCCGAACACACACAGGTATTCGACTACGCCGGCTTACTCGTTGACTGGCCTTCCGCCGCGGCGGATTGCCCTTCATCTCGTCTACCGACTCGGAGGCGATTTGCACAGCAATCGCCCTCCACTACGTCCATTATGACACCGGCCGCGGTCAAAGTAAACCGACATTTCCCACATGGCCTTTTGTCGCTTGACGGTTGATCCGGCCGGTTCCCCGATTTCAAGCACCCTATTTCTTCTTCGTTTCGCGGAAGATGGGCGACTCGGCCAAGGTGAAAATCACGAGTTCCTCGCCGCTGACGGTGCTGATGTCGTGGTGCAGACTCAGCACTTTGACGGTGGTGACATCCTGAACCATCGCTACCATGACCGGTCGCGCCGCTTCAATCAACTGGGTGCGCACTTGTTTGAGCAGGTCCCGCCCGTTCGTGGACGGAAGCGATTGGACCAGATGCTGCTCGGCCGCGGTCAGAACACCTTGGAGACGGACCACCAGGAGATCGCCGATCAGGTGGGTGCGAATGTCCTTGGGTCCCCGGCCCATGTAGTCCTGCTCAAAGCGACTCATCATGTCGCAGATCGCGGCTTCGATTTCCCCCTGTGATTTCATGGCGTCCTCCACGTTGTCCCGCTTCCCGATTTGGGCTCCATGCGGGGGTTCGGCTGCATGAACGGACAAGACTTGGATCATCGTCGTATCTTAAGATTTGCGGGAACTATACGCCGGGGGAGGGGGGGAATCAAGCAGAAAGAATTTACTTGCATTCCATGCGCCATACGCTATGATCCCATTGTGAGCGCAGCCCTCGTGAACCATTCGCGGGCTCCGCAAGAGTTTGAGTTCAAGTCGTCGGATGACTAAATAAGGAGCAACCCGCCACGGCGGGGGGCTCGTCAGTGAGTAAGCCGACGTGGTCGAACGCCTTTGGGTGTTCGACCACGTCGGCTTTTTTTTTGCTTTCGGCTTTTTTGGGGTTTCGGTGGCGCGGGACGGCTGCGACCCCTTAGGGATGAACATGATGGACAAGTCCAATTCGACCATGGCTCATCAGATCGCCCAGGCGGCCAGCGCGTTCGAGCAGAAGAGGACGGGCAACCTTCCCACGTCGGTGACCGTGGTCCAGAGCGACGGCACGCTGGTGATCACGCTGCACGGAGCCTTGTCCCAGGCCGAGCGGGCCCTGGCTCAGAGTCCGGCCGGCGCCGCTCAGGTGCAGGACTTTCACCGACAACTGTTCGCCAACGCTTCCGACTCCCTCCGGCAGGAGATTAAGAGAATCACCGGGGTGGAGGTACGCGAGGCGGCCTCGGAAGTCGAGCCGGCCAGCGGCACCGTGGTGGGGGTCTTCACGACTGGCACCACGGTGCAGGTGTACCTGCTCGCCCAAAACATATCCGCGGAGACCTGGAACGGGAATGGATCAGGCAAAAAATTGTGCAAACAATTGTGAAAATGGAGTTTCAACGATGTTGGTCTTGTCGAGAAAAAGCGACGAATCGGTTGTGGTCGGAGGATCCGACGGTCTCGAACGCATGCTCAAGGTCACGGTGCTCGATATCGGAAGCGACCACGTGAAACTGGGCTTTGAGGCCAACGAGGATGTCCCCATCCATCGTTCGGAAGTGTGGGAGCGAATCTACGCCGGCGTCCCGCGGACCGCGCGGCGCCAGCGGGATGAGCTCGTAGCCTGTCGCACGTAAGGCTCGGGAAGTCAGTGAGCGCATCGTTGGGCCCACAGGCGCCTGCGGAGAGGACTTCCATGATCCGAAAGGACCTCGCGGCAGCCGCCGAAAAGAAAGGCCTGACGTATTTGCGGCATTGGAACGGGCGGCAAGGAGTAAACGAATGACGAAAACGACCACCGGACTACAAAACCACGCATGGTTCGCCTTGACGGACGTGGAGTCTTGTCGGCTGCTTTGCTGCAGCTTGACCCGGCGAGGCAAGCACCACATTGACGAGTACGACGCAATCAAGAACACGTTGCCGGAGCAGGAACACGCGCGGCCGATGACCAACGCCGGTGCGACGCACAACATCGAGGACAACGAGCGACGATTCGCGGGCGAGATCGTCGCCTGGCTGCGGAAAAGAGCGGATCAGTACGAGATCAATCGTCTGGTCATCTTCGCACCACCGCGCATGCTCGGAGTGCTCCGGATGGTCCCGCTCGGATCGCTGAAAGGGCGCGTTGAGGAGCTCAAGGGCGACCTTATGCGCCTAAATGCCGGCCAGTTGGCAGACCATCCGATGGTCCGCGAACTGGTGACACCACATACGCACGATGAAGGAGCGGCCTTCGAGTCCAAGGCCATGAGCACACCTGGTGGGGCGGCCGGCGGCCGACCGGATCAGCCCGACGGGAGGTGCATGACGGCGTAATGAGCCGTTGGCATGTTGTGAATACGGTTTGAAGACGAAACGAATAGGTGATCGGTGTGGTCGTCAACGACTCCGCCGGCCAAGAAAATGGAGATCAGAGTATGAAGAAGTCACACAAATGTTGGATGGCCGCCTGTGTCCTCGGGACATTCGCCGCCACGGCTCAGAGTCTTAATGCAGCCGACCTCTATCCCGTTGTCAGCAACGGCAAGAGCGGCTTCATCGACAAGGCGGGCAAGCTTCAGATCCGCGCCACCTACGATGCGGCGCATCAATTCTCGGAGGGCCTCGCGGCCGTGCGACAGGATGACCAGTGGGGCTATATCGATTC
>CAYMXF010000426.1:0-2946 GCA_964393935.1 uncultured Planctomycetaceae bacterium | reverse complement strand
CTCCTCCGGCACGCCGGCAAACGCGCTGCCGCCCTGGAAAATCTGCGGCATGTTCGTCCCCGGCTGGATCGCCTGCGGGTCCTGAAGCCAATTCAGCACCCAATCGTAACGCAGGCGCTTGTGCGTCAAGGCGAAGTTCGGCGCCTTGATGTCCGTCGTCGTCCCGGCTACGGATGGATCGCCGGCAACATGGCACGCGAGACACTTTTGGTTGTACAGGAACTCCTCACCGAGCTTGAAGCGGGCGTCATCCGTCGTGTGCTGCACCGGGTCCGTGAACGGAAACTCGACGTTGAACAGATTGGAAAGGAACGTCGTCCGCAGAACGACCTTGTCGTACACCGGTTCCAAACTTTCGGCGATCTTGCCGGGCTCGGTGGCGTCACCGGGGTTGAGATCGAATTTTCCGATCTGCTTATGTTCCCTGGCGTAGTACGCAAGAGCTTCGGCCTGCGTCGCGAACTTGTCCTCGAGGAACCAGGCGCCGCCGCCCCCTTTCTCGACGTTGCCGCCGCTCGCCGCCGCCGAGTGCGCTTCCGCAAGACGCTGGATGACCGGGTCCAGGTCCTTCGCCAGAAAGCCGGATTCTTGCTGGCCGAGGCCCGCGAAGTATTCCACCAGCGTCGTCGCCTCGGCCTTGCTCAAATAGAAACTCGGCATCCGCGCCTTCATCCAAGGCCGCAGCATCTCGACGTTGTTCAGGAAGGTAAAGAGCCAGTCGTATTGCACCTTCGCCCCTTCTCCCCAAAGAAGTGGCGGCTTGAACCGGACGCCGAATGGATAATTGTCGTCGACGCTGGTGTCTTCGGTGTAGTACTGATCGATGTTCGCCTCGTTGCCTTCGATCTTGTGGCACCCGATGCAATTGAGTTCTCGTACCAGCGCCCGGCCCTTGGCGATCTTGCCGGCCGGCGTCGTGGGATAGGACACCTGCACGTCCTTGGTTACATTCCCGTCGCGCAGGCTGAGCAGATACGTTGTCAGCGACCGCGCCTCTTCCACGCTAAGAAAGAAGTTCGGCATCTTCAGCTTCTCGTACGGCTTCTTGATCTTCTTGCGGTCCCAAATCCGCGGGTTCCGCAGCTTGTAGTACGCGAACGAGGGGTGGTTGTAGAGGATTTCGGCCGGCGGGTCCCCGTCCGCATCGCGAATCAGATGTTCGTACTCCGCCGAGTCGATGTAGAGCTTGCCGAAAATCTCCGGCTGCTCTTCAATCTCGGGCTCGAACGCCGGTGAATAAAACGCGAAATCGAGTTGACTCATGAACTTTTGCGCCCAGAGCGATAGATCGGTGCCCGGGCGCGTCGCCTCCTCGAAACCGGCGATCGTGTGGCACGCCGAGCAGCCGTAATGACTGATCATCTTCATCCCGAAGAAGAGCTTTTGCCGCTCAGCAAGGCCGCCGGATCGCTCGGCGATCAAGGTGGAAACGGCCTTCTTGCCCTCTTCCCCCCCACCGAAGGATTTATACGTCTGCGCGACGACCGCACCCGTCAATCGGCCGTAGGGATCGGCATCGTCCGCTTTTTCATCATCGAGGATTTTCTTCGACACGCCTTCGGTATTCTGCCCGCCAAGGATGCCGAGGATTTGACGCCGCATCTCGGCAAGGTGCTTTTCATCCTCCGGAAACGGCTCGGGCTTGAAGTCGTCGTTCCGCATGGTCAGCAGAAACGCCGCGACATCCATGATGTCCTGATCGTTCTTCTTTCGCTGCTCGGTCGGGCTGTCATATTGATAGTAATGATCGCGGAACAGCCGCGGCATCCGTGTGTAAGACGAATAATGCCGCGGATCGAGAAGCCAGTTGTAAAGCCAGCGTTGACCCCGCTCGACCTGCTGGGGGTCGTTCGGGTCGTTCACCAGCTTCGTCCCGATGCCGGAGAGTTCCGGCGCGTTTCGGGTGAACGCGGCGGGAATGTACATCTTCTTAGAATCCGGCTCGCGCTTCTCGCGATCGGCGGCGATCTCCTCATGGACTGCCCTCCTGACGGCTATCTCGCGTTCGTGCGGCGTCAACCGGCGCATCGCGTAACGCGTTCGATCGTTGTGCAACATCGACTCGAAGCGCTTCTTGGCATCCTCGGCCGAAAGTCCCTCGCGGTGCATCAGATCGGCCGTGATCCATCGCTCGCCGAGCGTCTCGCCGGATGAAGCGAGCGGGTCTTTGGCCGAGAGATCCGCGTGACAGGCAAAGCACCCGATAGAGCTCAACAGTGCTTCACCGCGCTTGGGGTCGCCGGTAACGCCTTCCGGCAGCGGATGAAAATCAAGCGGCTTGGAGAAGGTCTTGAGATAGTGCGCGATCGCCTGAATCTCCGCCTCGGTCCGCACAACCGGATGGGGATCAAACTCGTTCGCGCTGGATGGCAAATTGTTCTCTTGAAGGAAAAAGTGCGGCATCCGCGTACTCGGACGGAAGTTCGCGGGATACTCCACCCATCGCTGGATGAAGCCCGTCGACAGCTTCTCGCCGACATGCGTCAGGTCGGTGCCCACGCGCCGCGAATCCGTCAGCCCCTCGACCGCGTGGCAATTGATGCAACCCAGTGACGTAAAAAGGTCCCGCCCCTCCACGACATTCCGCGCTGAAGCCAACGGCTCCGTCTGGTATCGTTCGAGGTCGTAAGTCTGTTGATGGCACTTGCGGCAACTCGCCGATGTGTAGCCCGGGAGCAGCATCGGTCGCTCCCAATACTCCTCAACTAGATGAAACGTCGCCAGCGGAATGCCCATCTCGCGCACGTAATAGTCACGCTCCCATTTCTTCTGTTCTTCTTTGTTCTCGGGCGTATGGGCCGCGAGGATGAAATCCGTATCCAGACCCGCTCCTTCGTGGCAGACCGTGCAACCCATGAGCTTCAGCGGGTGCGGGGAGTTCGGCGTAAGATAAAGGTCCAGGTGCGGGTGCGCTTTGATTTCATTCCTGAAGTCGATCGCCGGCCG
>CAYMXF010000425.1:0-2951 GCA_964393935.1 uncultured Planctomycetaceae bacterium | reverse complement strand
TCATGCTGGTCGCCCGCGCGCTGGCCCAACCGGCTGCGCAGCCGCCTAGTCGTAAAGCCCTGAGGCTTGGCGCGCCGAGAGTTTCTCGTACCGTCACTTTTCAGACTTCCGACGGCGTGACCATCGAGGCGGATTACTACTCGCCGGATGTCGTCGGCGATGCCCAAGCGCCGGTCGCGATTCTCATTCACATGTATCCGGCCGATCGCAAGAGTTGGACTTCGCTCGCCGCCGGTCTTCGTACCGGTAAAACGGCCTGCGCCGTCTTGGCCTACGACATCCGCGGGCACGGCGGCAGCACGGAGCCGAAAGAGAAAAACCTGAAGGCGATGTACGATCGCCGCGATCCCGCGTTGTTTAAGGACGCTTGGAAGGACGTCGAAGCGGCCAAAAAGTGGCTGGCAACACAACCCAACTGCGATGTCTCGCGCATCGCCCTCATCGGCGCGAGCATCGGGTGCAGTATTTCCCTCGATTACGCCGGACGCGACCCGAGCGTGAAAGCCGTCGTCTGTCTCTCACCGGGGACAAACTACATTGACGTCAACTCCACCGATCACATAAAAAAATGCGGCAACGCCGCGGTCCTTCTGATCTCGCCGGAAGGGGAATACGACGCCGTTGAGCAACTGATCGACGCCTCCGGCGGCAAGGCCAAGGGCGAAAAGCACTCCGGCGGCCGGGAACGTCACGGCACGAACATGCTCGCGGAGGACTACCCGGAGCACGTCAAAGTCCGTAAGAATATCCTCATGCACGTGGCGCATGCATTTGCAACAAGCACCGAAAAATCGAATAGAGATACCACCGAAGCGAAATAACGACCGTGCTTAAGATCGGCTCCATTCAACTTGACGCGCCTTTCGTCCAGGCCGCGTTGTCCGGCTATAGCGACGCGGCGATGCGGCTGCTCGCCCGCGAGTATGGCTGTCCCTACACCATCAACGAGGTCGTTCTCGACAAGCTCGTCTCCGTCGGCGGCAAACGCATGAGGCGAATGCTCGCCATTCCGGAGAACGACCATCCCGTCGGCGGACAGCTCATGGGCAGCGAGCCGGGACAGTTCGCCGAGGCCGCGGCGATGATGGTCGAGACGGGCTACGACGTCGTCGATCTCAATTTCGGCTGCCCGGTGCGCAAGGTCCTCGGCCGCTGTCGCGGGGGCTTTCTGCTCTCCGTCCCGGATCAGGCGCGCGAGATCATCCGTGGCGTGATCGACGCCGTCGGCGGCCGAGTGCCCGTTACTGTCAAGATGCGGCGCGGCATGGACGATTCCGCCGAGAGCGAACGAAACTTCTATTCCGTGCTCGATGCCGCGTTCGAGTTGGGAGCTTCCGCCGTCACCGTTCACGGACGAACCGTCCAACAGCGCTACGTCGGTCCTAGCAATTGGTCCTTCCTCGCGGCCGTCAAACGTTTCGTCGGCGATCGCACGATCCTCGGCAGCGGCGATCTTTTCAGCGCCGAGGATTGCGCTCGAATGCTCGACGAGACCGGCGTGGACGGCTGCTCCATCGCCCGCGGCGCGATCGGCAACCCCTTTATCTTCCAGGAGTTGCGAGCCTTCCTCGCCGGTGAGCCCCTACCGCCGCCACCGTCCATCCTGGAGCAGCGACGCGTGTTGGAGCGGCACTACGCATTGATGTCGGAGTTGCACGGCGAACCATTGGCCGGGCCTCTGCTTCGCAAGTTCGGCGTCCGCTACAGTGAGCTGCACCCCTGCTCGCGCGACGCGAAGATGGCGTTCCTCGCCGTCAAGACGCCTGGGGATTGGCGGGCCATGCTCGATCGCTGGTACGGCGATGAGTCGCACTATCCGCCCGTCGTCCGCCGCGAGCGGCCTGAGGCGCTGATCGCAGCCGGTGCGGCGTAGGATTGCCAGACCGAGCCCGTCTAATCGCATGGATTTTCTTCAGCAGCTTTTCCTCGAAAGCCCCGTCCGCCTCGGCATCTTTTCCTTCGTAATTCTCGCCATCGCACTGTTTGCACGACGGCGATACATCGATACGTTCGGCCCGCGGCTCCTGCCGGTGACGCTTAGCCTGATCGCCGTGCTCTTTGCGATTCAGTTTTTTGTCACCACAGATCGGGAGGAGATTCTACAGGCGTTGGACGAGTTCGTCGCCGCCATCGAATCCAATAACGCAGTGCATATCGACTCCTCGATCAGCGATCGGTACGAAAGCGAAGAGATGAACAAGGACGACATCCGCGCATTTCTAGGCCGCGTGCTGGCACGTATGAAGGTCTACGATACTCGCTTCCACCGCCGCGATGTGGAAGTACAGGGCGATCGCGCCGAAATGATCGTCGCCGCCCGCGCGACGGTCAGTGTCGAAGGCGGCGTCGGCGAAATGCACTGGGGGAGTTGGAGGATCGACTGGCGCCACGAAGCCGGGACCTGGCGAATCACCGCCATTCGGCCGCGGATGCTCGACTCGCGGGACGTCCGCGGGATGAAAGATCTGCGCGGCATCCTGCCGTAATCAAGCGTGGTCAACTTTATCCACGGCCTCGCCTACGGCGAAACCGCGCCACCCGTTACCACGTATCCGAAAAGGTCCAGCTCTGCATCCGCGCCAGTAGCGGGATATCCGTCAGATCGAACTGAAGCGGCGTGATGCAGACGTACCCCTCGCGCACGGCGTGCAAGTCCGTCTCGAGTTGCTCGTCAATCTCGCCGAAATCGCCGGTCAACCAATAATATTCCCCGCCGTTCGGGTCCGTCCGCTTCTCGATCCGATCGTGGGGGATTTGCACCGATTGCGGAACGACGCGAATGCCGCGCGGCCAGCCCGGCTTGAGTTCGGGAATATTGATATTGCAAACCTGCCCCGGGGACAGCCCTTTGCTGACGATCTGATCGATCACGCCCTTAGCGATCTTCGCCGCGCTCGCGAAATCCATGTCGCGATAGAGCTTGAGCGATACGGCGATCGCCGGCAGACCCT
>CAYMXF010000424.1:0-2954 GCA_964393935.1 uncultured Planctomycetaceae bacterium | reverse complement strand
CTCGACGCCGACGACATCGGCTTTCCAGCTCGAACCGTCCGAAAGGCGGACCTGAAGCTCGCTCGCCTCGCCGACGACGTGAAAATTCGTGACGATATGGCCATCCTTGTCCCAGATGAGACCGGATCCGGTCCCCTTTTCCGGCGCTTCGAAGACGCGAAAGCCGATCATCTCGCGTCGATAGGCGACGCTGGTGATGAAGACGACGGAGGGCGACGATTCCTGGAAAAGGGCGATCGTGCTCTTCTCGTCGGCGGCCAAATCGCCGCGCGGCGTGACCGTCCGCGGCGTCGAGTTCTTGCCGTCGGCGTACCCGCGAATCTGCCCGACAAGTACCCAGCCGCCCAACAGCCCGACGAGGATTCCCACGAGCAGCGGCGTGCGTCGAGGCGTCTGAACGGTCGGCGAACTCTGATAGGGGTCCACAGGGCGATCCTCCACTCGCACGCGCAAGGAATGATATACGCGGTCGTACCCCTTCGCATGGGCCCCCGCACATCGGCGGTTTTTGCGCATCGCCCCCTTGTGAACGCGGCTCGACCCATCCTTTCCAATCCGTCGATGTTTGTTGAGGTCCTCATGGTCGCCCCAGCGCCGCCAAAATATTCCCGACCCGTCCGATCGACGCTCCGCCACCTCGTTGACGATGACATTCTCGCCAGACCGGGCAGCGCACATGGGGAATCGCTGGAAATTCTCCACAACGCCCAGCGCCTGCACGAATCACTCTCGCGGCTGCCGCGCGCCGAGTGCGCGAGCGACCGCTGCCTCGTCATCGGTTCCTACGGAGCCGAGGTCCCTTACCTCTGTGCCCATCTGGGCTACTCCGACGTGACCTGTTTGATGCCGTCGGGCCGCGGCGCGACCGAGCCGACGCGCCGCGTCCGACAACATCCCGGCGGCGAGCAACAATTTGAATTCACGCTCGTCGAACACGACATCGAGAGCGGTCCCTGGCCGCTGGTCGACGCGCACTTTTCCCTCGTCCTCTTTTGGGGCTGCCTGGAACGATTGAAGAACGACCCCGAATTCGCTCTCTACGAACTCAACCGCGTCTGCATACCGGGCGCGACCGTGAGCCTCGTCGCCGAGAACGCGATCAGCTTTCAGGCGACGCATTCCCTGCTTCGCGGCGAGCCGACGCCGCTGCGCCTGAATTGGCCGAGCACGGACGGACATTGGCGACGCTACACCCCGCGTGAAATCGCCGAACTGCTCGAAGGCACCGGCTGGCGCGTCAACGAACTAACTACGATCGTCTCGGACGCGGGGACGTACTGGAAATGGTGGAAGCGCGTGCTCTTCAAGCGGCTCGTCGCCGACCTGCGCCGCGGTTTCGGCCTGGCCGAACCCTATTGGAACGCCTTCGTCCTGGCGCACGCCTCCAAAGTCGGCCCGCCGACCCGCAGCTACCCGCGTTGGCTCTACAAGGATGAAAAGATTCGGCACCTCAAGATCGAGATGCTGGAATTGCTCTCGGAACAATCGCCCGCCACCGCGCTCAGCGCCTGATTACTGGCCACTAACCACTGATCACTGGCCACTAAAAGATCGTACACCCCACCACCACGAACTCGTTGTTCGTCGTCGGGTCCGCTCGCGCGACGCGAACAGTCCGCTCGATCGTGGCCCAGGTCTCGCCCTCGAGCCGGCGCAAGTGAATCTCGTCGCCGATGCGCGGGGCTTCTTCCGACAGGGTGAGGAATCCGATGCCCGAGGGAGACGCGTCGAGCGTCCAGCCCTTGCGGTCCTCGATGCGGCCGGGCCGCTTCCAGCGGATCACGTCGTCGGCGTTGTGCCGAAGCTCCCGTCGCCGTTCAGGCTTGGAAACAAACGTAATCACGGGCCGAACCTCCACGGCGGATGCCCCTCCTTCTTTCGGCCGGCACGAGGTCGAGCATGAGGTCTCAAGCCCGTCGATACCGTGGAATCGATGCTTATCAGACGCAATCATACGATCTAAGGGCAGCTCTCCCCCAATAGGCAATTCACGAACCCATCCACGTCATCCCCCGCCTCCAGTACATGGTCGCTATCCATGTCGAGCGCGCAGAACAACGTTGTGCAGAAGAGTGGCTGGGCCAGGAGGCCGTCGGTAAATGATTGGATATCAAAGGCATCGACGACGCCGTCTTCATTGGCATCGCCCTTAAGACAGCACTTGTACGTAAATATCTGGAAATCATCGAGCGCCGCCTCGACGATCGAGCCGGGGGCCGCGTCCACCGCGACGAATCGGAGTCGGATCTGGTTGTTGGGGACCACGAAGTCGGCGACCCGGAACGCGTGATAGAACCAGCCGCCGGCCGTTTCGACGCCGGACGGCCCGACTGTTTCGACGTTTGTCCAGTTCGTGCCGTCGTTGGCGGAAATATCCACCGTGAAAACATCCTGATTCGGAGAAGCGCCTGCGGTGTTCGAATACCAACGCCAGTAGCCGATCCACGGATCGGAAATCGCACTCAAATCGAGCGTGGGCGATCGCAATGTGGTCTTGCCATTGTCCACGTCATATTGACCGACGCTCGATCCGGCCCTGTAGTCCGTCACCCAGCAGATCGTTCCCGCGCCCGGGGTGTGATCATCGCCGGGCTGCGCCGCGGTGGGCTGAGGATCGGCCCGGCTCCACAGGCCCGTCGTGGCGGTGTCCGGCGAACTCGGATCGCCCACGGTCCACGCGCCTGCGGCCTCAAACGACTCCGTTACGACGATGATCTGGCCGGTCGCGCTGACGACGGAATACGTGGAAGTGGGGGCGCCGACCGGATCGGTGAAGGTTGACGGCGAAGCACTGTCGGCACTGATGTAATAAGAAACCTGCGTCTGACACGCGATGGCCGGAAAAACGGCGTCGTACTGACCGGGCGAGACCATTTCCAACGGAACGGAGACGAACCCGCTGCCGGTGTTGTAATGGAGCAACGGGCTTGAAGCGTTCAACGTGGCGCCGCACG
>CAYMXF010000423.1:0-2954 GCA_964393935.1 uncultured Planctomycetaceae bacterium | reverse complement strand
GCGATCCTCGTCACCTACGTCTTCGTCATCATGCTCGCGCAGCAATCGTCCCCCACCACCGGCGGGCAGTTCGCCTCGGCCCTGAGCTACGACAAAAACGCCCGCGAACCATTGGCGGCGGTTCTGGCCGGCTTCGTCCTCGTCGGCACGCTTGCCGGCGTCATTGTCAGTCGAAAGTGGGAATCGCTGACCGCTCTGGATGTCGGTACAAGTTCGGGCGGCAACACGCTCGCACTCGGTCGAGTTCTACTTACGGATTTCGCCGTTAGCGTCGAACTGGCCGGCGTTCTGTTGATGGTGGCGATGATCGGCGCGATCGCACTTGCGCGAAAACGGTTGCCGCGATCCGACCATGATGAAGAGATGTTGCCGCCCGGCGAGATCGGCCGGCACGTGAAGCCGTTTTAGGAATTCAGCAATGATCGGACAAACCACCGCTTTGATGGTGCTGGGCGCCGCCCTCTTCGGCCTTGGCTTGGTCGGTTTCCTGACGCGCCGAAATCTGATCATCATGTTCCTCTGCACCGAAGTGATGTTCCAGGGCGTCTTGATGAACCTCGTCGGCATGGGACTGGCCCACGGCAACCTCCAGGGGCAGGCCTTCGGCCTCTTCGTCCTGGTCATCGCCGCGGTCGAGGCGGGGCTGGGACTGGCGATCGTTGTGATGCTCTATCGGCGGCGCGGGACGCTCGACGCCGAAAGCTGGCGCGGCATGAGAGGTTGACATGAATTGCGAATGGCGAACAGCGAATAGCGAAAGCTCTGCGATGCTTATCTGCGAGTGGAATGGACGTGGACGTTAAGACGCTGTCCATTCTTATTCCGATGCTTCCTTTGGCCGGCGCCGTGCTCATCGGCCTGATCGGCCTGCGCGGTTTGCGCGGCCGCTCGCACTGGCTTGTCATTCTCACCGTCGCCGCCGCCTTGGTCGCCGCCGCACGGCTGACGGGCTTCACCTGGACGCAAGCCAAGGGCGCGTGCGGGCCGGGCATGTCGGCATTGAGCAAATCTTTCAGTGTGTACCACTGGATGAGCGCCGGCGGCGGCAACTGGCTGGACGTCTCCTTTCGCGTGGACCCGCTGACCTGCACGATGCTCATCGTCGTGCTCACCGTGTCGCTGCTCGTCGTGATGTACTCCGTCGGCTACATGCGCGACCATCACGGCCACCCCGAGCGCGGCTACGAGCGATTCTTCGCCTTCTTGGCAATCTTCGTCTTCTCGATGTGTTCGCTCGTCCTGGCGGGCAATTTCCTGCTGCTTTATTTGGGTTGGGAACTGGTCGGCCTGTCCAGCTACCTGCTCATCGGCTTCTATTATCAGCGACCGGCCGCCGCGGCCGCCGCCAAGAAGGCGTTTCTTGTCAATCGCATCGGCGACTTCGGTTTCGGTCTGGGCATCCTGCTCATCTATTTCACGTTCCGCACGCTCGACTACGAGTCCGTGTTCTCCATGATCCGCCAGATGAAGGCAGCCGGCGGCGCCGATCTTGACCCGTCACGGATCACAACGATCGCGCTACTGCTTTTTTGCGGCGCAATAGGCAAGAGCGCCCAACTGCCGCTGCACGTCTGGCTGCCGGACGCGATGGAAGGTCCCACGCCGGTCAGCGCGCTCATCCACGCCGCGACGATGGTTACCGGCGGCGTCTATATGGTCGCCCGCTGCCATGTCATCTTCGCCGCCAGCGCCTATGCCATGTGGATCGTGGCGACGATCGGCGCGGTCACGGCTCTCTTCGCGGCGACGATTGCACTGACCCAGTTCGACATGAAACGGATCCTCGCGTATTCGACGATCAGCCAGCTCGGCTACATGTTCCTGGGGCTGGGCGTCGGAGCGTTCGACTCCGCCATCTTTCACCTGTACACCCACGCCTTTTTTAAGGCCCTGCTCTTCCTCGGCGCGGGCAGCGTCATGCACGCCATGGCCGGGACAATCGACATCCGCCGCTTCGGGGGCCTGGCCCGGGCGATGCCGATAACGGCAACGACCTTTTGGATCGGCGGGCTGTCCCTGGCCGGTTTCCCCCTGCTCGCGGGATTCTGGAGCAAGGACGAAATCGTGCATGCGGCACTGAACAGCGACATGCCCTGGCTCGGTTGGGTCGCAATCCTTACCGCGTGGCTCACCGCCTTTTACACCTTCCGCATGATCTTCCTCGCCTTTCACGGCAAAGAACGACTGCCGAGCGGCGTCGAACACGCCCATGAGTCCGGCGCATGGATGTCCGCGCCACTGCTCTTGCTCGCCATCGGCGCTGTGTTCGCCGGATACGCGGGCGTGACGCTCCACGGCGGCGGTTTCCTTGGGATCTTCGAGCCGCACGGACGATTTCAAGAATTCTTGAAGACCGTCTTTCCCGTTCGAGGTGCAACCGAACTTGCCGTTGGACAGGAAAGCCATTGGCTGATGTACGCCTCCGCCGGCATTGCCGTCTGGGGCATCTTCACGGCGTGGCTCTTTTACCGCCGCCGGCCGACGATCCCGATGGCCCTCGCGATGGCCTTCCAACCGGCTTATCGGCTGCTCTACGACAAATACTACGTCGATGAGTTGTACGATCTCGTTTTCGTCCGCCCGTTGCGATGGCTCGGCGAGTTCTGCTACGGCCTGGATCGCTTCTTCATCAACGGTCTTTTGTGGCTGATCGCCGCCGTGCCCCGCGCGATCGGTTTCGGCCTCAAGCGCTGGCAGCAAGGCGCCCTCCAGGGCTACGCGCTGGGGATGGTCACGGGAATCTTGGTCATCTTGTGGTGGATGTTGGTGGCGACGTGATAAGCGATCACATCCTTTCGATTATCATTTTTCTGCCCATCGCCGGTGCGGCGGTGCTCTTCACGCGCACGGCCTGGAACCCCGCCGCCATTCGACGCTACGCGCTGGGCATTGCACTGGCCACGCTCGTCTTCGCGGGATGCGCCAAATGGATGTACCTGTTCCCAGCGACACCC
>CAYMXF010000422.1:0-2967 GCA_964393935.1 uncultured Planctomycetaceae bacterium | reverse complement strand
AATCAGGCTCGTTTTCCGGAGTCTTATCGGGATCGCAGACCACGTCACAGGGGGCGCCGCCGCAAAGATCAGCGGCCTCGCTGGCGCAAATACCGTCCCAAGCCACATCGCAGCAGAACGGATCGGCCGCGCAGACGATGCTGCAGCAGGCCACGTCGTTGCAGCCCGGCGTGGAGTGGGCCGAGCCGCAATCGTTGGGATTGCTGGGATCGCAGGGGCCGCCGCCGCCGCCGCAGGGGATCGGGTTGGTACAGGCCGCCCCATCCGTGACGGTCAACTGGTAGTCGCCGGTGATGCTGGCGAAACCGCTCACGAGGATGTAATAGGTGGTTCCGCTCGCCGAACACCAGGAAACCTGCGAGTAGCCCGGCGGGTAGCCGCAGAAATCGTCATCGCCGGCGACGCAGGACAGTTGGGTGCATGTTCCGCAGTAAACGAACAACTTCGTGTCATAGTTCGTGCCTGCGTTGCATAACGAGGCGGTCAGCGTGTTGCCGTTACCGACAACCGTGTACCAGTTGCCCGGTGCCGTGACGCTGAAGCCGCCGCAGGCCGGCGCAGCGTCAGGAGCGGAGGCGATCGTCGAGCCGGTTACGTCGGCCGGGATCGTCAGGGCGATGGCGGTCGCACAATCGTCGCCCGGGGGCGGGCCGGCGCAGGTGTCGCACGTGACCGTCGCGGCGTAGGCCGCGCCGCAGGCCGCCGGCACGGTAAAATCGGCAGCAACAAAAAGATACCACGTTCCGGCGGACAGGCAGGCGCTCGCCGAACCCGGCGTGCAGGGGCCCGCCTGGGCGAAGGTCAGAAAAGAGGTCACGCCGGAGCAACTGTCGATGCCGAAGTTGTTCACGATGCCGATCAAGAGGTCGAAGTCGGCCTCGCCGGTCCATGTGACTTGGGTCTGTTGAGTCAGTACGAGTTTGTACCAGTCGGTGTCGCGGGTTGAACCGTCGAAGGCGCCCGTGCCGCAGACCGTTTCGCCGCAACTAATTGGGCTGAACACGTTTGGGGTTGAATTGCAGCCGCCGTTGACGGTGTCCGTCGGCAAGCCGCAATTGGGCTCGCTCTCCACAGTGCCGCCTGGAGGGCAGGTGACAGGGCACCCACGCAGGTCGCCGCCTTGACCAGCGGGGGAGTACGGCTTTCTAGTCACAGACGCCACTTCTACGTCGAGTCGAGCAGCCAACCCGGGGGGGCCATATTCCACCAACTCAGAATGGGCAACGGTCTTCGTACTGACCAAACCTGAACCCACATGACTTTGCTTGGCTGGGGCGGCCGACCGCGCCGGAGATCGCCCGAGACTAACAGAACCGGGTGCTCTGGGATTGCCCGAGAAGACCGGCTCGACGTCGGCGCTGATCTTACCATCGACGTGAACCGTCACGTTTACTTGAGGCGCATCGGGCAAGGCCAGATTCAAGACCGCCGATCCATCGGCGCTATCGACATGGAGCACCAGCTTGCTTCCGGTCGCGGCAATGGTGACCGCGCCATCTTGAAGCGCAAGCTTGGTGATCGGCTGCGAGTTCGTGCTATAGGCTAATTGAGTTCGGCTGGTCCCTTGGTCCGCGCCGACAACGGTCACTCGAACCCTCTTTCCAACCGCCGGCGCCGCGTTCGCCGCGTTTGCCAGCGCCAGAGTGATCGCCGTCAAACAACACAGACAAGTCGTGAACGTCCATCCAGTCCTTGATGTGCCACTGCCCATTGCCGTCTCCCTTTTTCGAGTGGGGACTCGCGGAGACAAGGGTCGGGGGGAGCGGGCGCCTAAAAAAACCAGCGGTTCAGTAACAGAACCGAGGTTGCGCGAATGGGCAAAGAAATGGAACGCTCGCCATCATCTTACCCTTCCTCTACCCGAAAACCCTTCCTCAACGAATCCCGCCACTGAGTCCTCAATCCCCCCGAGAAATCCTCAAAAACCTCTTTTTGGGGCTTCGGTGCCCGGCTGAAAGAGGCGGAGCGTCCGCTGGACGCACCCTAGCGCGATTCAAAGGGTGACTGTGCCATAATACACCTCAAAAGTCAAGCCCCACGACCACTTATTTTGTCCGGTTTTTTTGAAGCCCAACCAACGATCTTCGCCGAAACCACCGAAACCCATGCCGATTCTGCTGGATGGGGCCCTGTGGCTCCGAGTCAGGCGATCAACACAAAATGGACGGATGGATCGAGCGGCACGCTGGATTGAAAGGGGGCGGCGGTCGGGAGAATCAAATCGGCAAGGCCAGAGGCAAAGACTCGGTTTCCTACGTCGAAGGGTATGGTCGAAGAACTCACAACCGGCCTGCATGGGTACGGTTGTACCGCCGCAGGCAAGCTCTACAAAGTCAATAGCCAACCGGATGGAGAATTCGATCAGCAGCCGCCGTTAAGAACGCAATCGGCGAACGGGTCCATGTCGTCGGCATCGATCCCGAAGTCCGCCGTGGCCTCGAGGTCGCCGGCGCACTTTTCCTTGGGCGTCGCGCCGCCGTTCACCAGGCGATCCGCAAACCGTTGGACGTCGAGACCGTCCACAATGCCGTCGTCGTTGAGGTCGCCCCGAAGACAAGTAACGGCGGAGGGGATGGCGGTTTTGGCGGTGAAGGTGTTGGCGACCTTGTACTGTCCGAGGGTGGTGTTGGCGGTCGTCGGGGGAAGATCGCAGTCGAAACGGAAATTGTAGAGCGTGCCCCAGCGAAGCGCATTGTCGTCGGCCGGAGACACATCGACGTAACTCCACTGGACCGCGCCGCCGGATACCGCGGGCGTCCAGTCGGTTCCGTCCGTCGTAATATTGCCGCTTCCGTCCTTATCGTGATAGTCCACATCGTGGAATCCGATGTTCGTCACCGTCGCATAGGGCGAGACCGGAACGCTGAACGAGCCGACGGATCGGTCGGAGTTCAAGTTCTCAATCGCGTACTCATAATGGTGAATTCCGCCGCCAAGGTCCGTCGCCTGCCCCGCGATAATGACCAA
>CAYMXF010000421.1:0-2968 GCA_964393935.1 uncultured Planctomycetaceae bacterium | reverse complement strand
ACCGGCGACGGCGCGGGCCATGTCCTTGATTTTCCTGAAGGCATCGCCGTGGACGGTGCGGGTAACGCCTACGTGACGGGAGCGGACAGCGACAATGTCTTCAAGATCACCCCCGGCGGGGCCATCAGCGTGATCATTGACGCGACCGGCGCCGGCGTGGGCCATGCCCTTGATTTTCCTCAGGGCATCGCCGTGGACGGTGCGGGCAACGCCTACGTGGCGGGAGATCTAAGCGACAACGCCTTCAAGATCACGCCCGGCGGGGTCATCACCGAGATCATCGACGCGACCGGCGACGGCGCTGGAAATATCCTTGATGAGCCTCGCGGCATCGCCGTGGACGGTGCTGGCAACGCCTATGTGACGGGAGCCAACAGCGACAACGCCTTCAAGATTACGCCCGCCGGGGTCATCACCCGGATCATCGACGCGGCCGGCGACGGCCCGGGCCATGTCTTTGATATTCCTGTAGGCATTGCCGTAGACGCCGCGGGCAACGCCTACGTCGCGGGATTTTTGAGCGACAACGCCTTCAAGATCGCGCCGGATACGGACAGCGACGGCGTGGCCGACGACCGCGACAACTGCCCGAGCACTCCCAATCCCGATCAGGCCGATCCCGACGGTGACGATAAGGGCGACGCCTGCGACAACTGCCCGGCGGTCTCCAACGCGGATCAAGCGGATGCGGACGGCGACGGCAAGGGTGACGCCTGCGATAATTGCCCGGCGGTCTCCAATGTGGATCAAGCGGATGCGAACGCCGACGGCGTGGGCGATGCCTGCGCCCCGGCGCCGCCCCCGGCGGCGGGCTGCTGCGCCCCCGGCGTGTTCCCGGTCGCAGGACTCGTCCTGCCCGCCTGCCTGATCGGCTGGCGGCTGCGCCGCTCGCGCGCCCGCCGGTAGCGCCGGCGTCATGTTGCGTGCGCCGATGCAACGGCCGGCTTATCACGCCGCCGTCCTCCGCGGCTGAAGCCGTGAATGGCGAATGTCGAATAGCGAATAGCGAAAGGGGCCGCGAGAGCCGCGCAAGATTGTCGATGGTTTTCTTCGCCCCGGACGGCTATCCTTTATCTCGTTGTGAAGCTCGACGAATAGCGACGGCCTGCCGGCGAGGAGTATTGTCATTCGCTATTCGCCATTCGACATTCGCTATTCCATGCAACCCTCCGATCCACAAGCCTGGCTCGACACCTTCCGAGAGCTGCTCCATTACTACGTCCCGCCGCTGGAGTCGACGCCGGGGCTCGTCTTCGGCAGCCTGGCCGTGGCCCTGGCCGGGCTCTTTCTCGTCTTTCGCAGCGCGAAGTTCGAGCGGCTTGTCGTCTGCATCTTCGCGCTTCTCTTGGGCGGTTGGATCGGTTGGCGGCTGTCCCTGCTCATCGGCACGCCGGGCCCGATCTCGATGGCCGTCGTCGGAGTGGCGCTGACGGCCCTGGCGTATCGAACGTACAAATTCTGGCTGGCGGGCGGATCGGTCGTCGTGCTCTTTTGTCTGGCGATGATGCTACAACTGGGGCGAGGAGATCTGAAACGCTACTTGCCCACGGGCGAGGAACGCCAGCGGCTGGTCAAGGGCGGCATGATTCAGGGCCTGCCGACGGCCGAGGAGCAATGGCGGCGGTTGCACCCGCAGGCGTCCGATCAGTTCGTCAAGATCAAGGAGAAGCTCGCGACGGAGATGCAGACGCTGGGTCCGATGGGCTGGCTCGTGCCGATCGCGGGGGCGATCATCGGCGGGCTCTTGGCGTATTGGGCGCTTCGCGTCTTTGTGGTCGTTTGGCTGGGTCTGGTCGGCGCGATGATGACGGTCCTTGGCGGCACGGCGTTTCTCAGCGCGCAGTGGCCGAACTTACGGACGTCGATCTTGAACGAGCCGCGCATCCCCACCGGGATCGTGCTCGGGCTATGGTTGATCGGCTTGATCCTCCAAGCCAAGGACGCCCGCCTCCCCGCGCGGAAGGAAAAGCCCCCTCCTGCGGGGAAGCCTGCGACGCAGGAATAATGTTGTTTCAATGCGGCGATCATTGCAGGGCTACGGCAAGACTTCTAAAATGATAGATGGTGGTGGTTAGTCAACTGTGCATTGGAATCGGCTCGGTGTTGCGGAGCCCGCTTGATGAAGCGCCCACGACGAAGAAAGCTAAAAATCCCCGTCGGTCACTACTCCGTTGTGCTCTCACCGGAGCCGGAGGGCGGTTTCACTGTTACCGTTCCGGCCCTGCCCGGTTGCGTGACTTACGGGGTAGACCTCAAATCCGCCAAGAAGAACGCCCGCGAAGCTATCGAATGCCACTTGGCCAGCCTGATAAAACACGGTGAGCCCGTTCCGGCGGACGAGACCATTTCCACAAGCGTTCTGGTGGGCCACGCGTGAGCAAGCTTCGGCCGATGAGGGCTCGCGAGGTGATCGCGCTGCTTCGACGGCACGGCTTCGTCGAGGATCATCAAGTCGGCAGCCACAAGACATTCTTGCATGCCGATGGGCGTCGCGTGACGGTGCCCGTTCATCCGGGTGATTTGCGGCCGGGAACCCTTCGATCGATCTTTCGTGAGGCAGAGATCGATCCGCACCATTGAAGTTTCCGTTACTTTGCTTCACGAATCCGTTTGACAAGCGCCGACGTACTTCGCCCTTCGAGCAACGGGGCGAGCAGGACCTTTCCGCCGTTTTTTTCGACAAACTCCTGGCCGGCGACGGTCATGCCGGACCAGTCCGCGCCTTTGAGCAGGATGTCCGGGCGGACGGCCTCGATGAGCTTCGCGGGCGTGTCCTCGTCGAACAGGACGACGTAGTCCACGTCGGCCAGCGCGGCGAGCACCGCGGCGCGATCATCCTGACCGACGATCGGCCGATCCTTGCCCTTGTCGAGTTGGCGCACCGAGGCGTCGGAGTTGAGGCCGACGACGAGCAGGTCGGCGTGCTGCTTGCAGAAGGCGAAGTTGGCGACGTGGCCGGCGTGCAAGA
>CAYMXF010000420.1:1608-2969 GCA_964393935.1 uncultured Planctomycetaceae bacterium | reverse complement strand
GGCCACATCCACTACCGGACCAAGGACATGCCCGAAGCGGTCGATATCGTCGGCGTCGACGACAAGCGGATGAACGAGATTCGTAAGCGCTTCGGCATCCTTTTCCAAAGCGGGGCCCTCTTCAACAGCATGACCCTCGCGGAGAACGTTGCGCTCCCGTTGCTCGAACATAGCACGGTGGACCCGTCGATCATCGACATCGTCGTCGCCCTCAAGCTCGAACAAGTCCACATGCTGCCGCACCGCGACAAGATGCCCGCCATGCTCTCCGGCGGCCAGAAGAAGCGCGCCGGCCTGGCCCGCGCGACCGTGATGGACCCCGAAATCCTTTTCTACGACGAACCCTCGGCGGGTCTGGACCCGGTCACCAGCGCGGCGATCGACGAACTCATCATGGACCTCTCCAAAAAGCTGAACGTCACCAGCGTCGTCGTGACCCACGAGATGGACTCCGCCTTCCGCATCGCCGACCGAATGGTCATGCTCGACCGGGGAAAGGTCCTGAAAATCGGCCCACGGAAGGAATTTGAGGCGCTTCGCAGCGCCCCTTCGGATCGGCTCACGACGCGCGAGGACCGGCTGATGAGCCAATTCCTCAACGGAAATACAAAAGGGCCCTTGACCGATGCCGAGGGCCTCAGCGAATATGAGAAATTCCTCGTGGCCGGCGAGGATTGAGGCAAAACAATGGCCGTCGAAAGAAACGCTTTCAAAGTCGGCTTGGTGACCCTCGTCACCGGGGCGGCGTTCTTCATGATTTTGATCTGGATCAGCCAGCGCGTCGGGGGCGACTTGCAGCGGATCGCCGTGCGGTTCAAGTCCTCGCCCAGCATGCCGTCGCTCATGAAGGACTCGGGCGTCCTCGTCGGCGGCCAAAAGGTCGGCAACGTCGTCTCGGCGGCGCTGCGCGCGGAAGAGGTGCGCGACGCCGGAAAAACGTCTTCGCACACCGAGTATTACGTCTATGTCGAGGCCGACCTCCGCGCCGATTTGAAGCTCAAGTCCGATTGCAAGGCGATCGCCGAAGGTCCGCCGCTCGGCGGCGACGGCATTCTCAAGATCGATCTCGGCGTTGCGCCGAAGGCGTGGGAGAAGGGTCGCGTGATCGAAGGCGCGGACCCGGCGGGCTTCGCGGCGATCCTGGCCTCACTGCAAGACGAGTTCGACGGCAATAACCCCGACGGCCTGCTCGGCCAGATCAAGACGCAGCTCGACCCCCACTCGGAACTCTCGCTGATGGCCAAGTTGCTCAAGTCCGTCGGCGATGTCAACGCTATGACGGCGTCGTTGAACAAACAGCTCGGCTCCGAGGAGAAGGCCACGCTCATGGCCAAGCTCCAGGAGATCATGGACCACGTCAA
>CAYMXF010000420.1:0-1508 GCA_964393935.1 uncultured Planctomycetaceae bacterium | reverse complement strand
CGCAGCTCTGGAAAGAACTCAACGTGAAGTGAGTGTGGCACAGGCTATCAGCCTGTGTCGGACGCTACTTGCCCGCCTTCGCCGCGCTCGGCTGGGACGCGGTCGCGCTATGCGCGGCGGATTCTGATACCGAAGGCGCTTCTTCGCCTGCCGTGAGCGGTCGGCCGAATTCCTGCACCCAATAGACGCCGTTCGGCCCGCCGGCCTTGACCGCCACGCCGATCTCCGTAAATGCGGGGTCGAGCAGGATCGCGCGGTGGCTTGGCGAGGCCAGCCATGCGGCGAGGGCCTCATCGACCGACTCCTGACCCGCGGCGAGGTTCTCCCCGATCTTGAGGAAGGCGTACCCGAAATCCCCCGCGCGGGTGTCGAGCGTCGAACCGCCGAAGGGGTCCTCGTGCGCGAAGAAGCCGCCCTCGACCAAGCGGCAGGCGTAGAAGTCGGCGATCTGCATCAGCGTCGGCTCGCCATGCACGGGAGCGAGCTTGTGCTTGGCGCGCTCGGCGTTGACCGCGTCGATCATCTGGCGGATCAATTCCTGCTGCGCGGAAGCGTCGATGCAGACGCCCGGGCGGACCCGACTCGCCGCCGACGCGGGGCCCAGTAGGCTCGATGCGGAGAGCGGCGACGAGCTTTGATAATCGCAGCCGGCGGCAGCAAGCACGGTGCAGGCGGTCATCGCGGCGGCGCTGGTGATTCTTTTGAAAAGGCGGCGAAGCGACGGGAGAGTGGCGGACCGAGCGGCGTCTTGCAGCGGGATCGTCGATTGCTTTACTGCCATTCTCAATCCCCTAGTCCCGCGCTTACGTCTCAAGCCTCAAGCCTTCGGCTTACAACCATTCTATCGGGTACGGGGCAGGCAGACTCACGCGCCGACCGCTAAGATTGCTAAGAGCTTGCCGGTAAAGTACCTACGAGTCTGCCGGCCGCCGCGTTCGCGCCCGGTGAAAGCCTCTGCTCAGGGTGCCACCCATGCCCAGCGACGATTTTGAGACGCAGCGTCGGGAGATGGTCGAGCGGCAACTGGCCGCCCGCGGCATCGCCGACCCGCGCGTCCTCGCGGCGATGGGCGAAGTCCCGCGCGAGGAGTTCCTCCCGCCTGAGCAGGTCGAAAGCGCCTACGCGGATAAGGCGCTGCCCATCGGAGAGGCCCAGACGATCTCGCAGCCCTACATCGTCGCCTTCATGAGCGAGGCGCTTCGAGTCGAGCCGCGTCACCGCGTGCTGGAGGTCGGCACCGGCACCGGCTATCAAACGGCCGTCCTCGCGCGGCTGGCCGAGCAGGTGCATACCATCGAGCGGATCGAGACGCTCTCGCTCGATGCGCAAAATCGCCTGGCGCGGCTGGGCATCCGCAACGTCGCCTTCCGCATCGGCGACGGCACGCTCGGCTGGCCGGAGCATGCGCCGTTCGACCGCATCATCGTCACCGCCGCCGCGCCGAAGCTCGTCGCCCCGCTCGTCGATCAACTCGCCGACGGCGGGCGTCTGGTCATCCCCATCGGCGA
>CAYMXF010000419.1:0-2981 GCA_964393935.1 uncultured Planctomycetaceae bacterium | reverse complement strand
CACCTCGGCGGCCTGCATTACTCGTTTGCGCAAATCTAATTCCTGGTAAGGACAGCCATGGGATGTTTCTTATGGCAAAAATCTATTGAGCGTTGACGGTTGTCGGCTTGCCTTCTTCGCCAGCAAATACGACGAGTATTTTCACCGGCGCGCTCCCCTTGTTGAACGCCTGGTGCCAATGATTAATGTCCTCGATGTAACCCTGCCCCGCCTTGTATTCGCGCGCCTGTCCGCCTTGCGCCTGGACGATGATCACGCCTTCAAGCACGTAGACGAACACCGGAACGGGATGCTGATGGAGTGCTGTACGTCCACCGGGCTCAAGTTCGCCGATCACCGAGACGATCTCCGGCTTGTCCGTTTGCGGATACATGATCTTTGTGTTGCCGGCGGTAACGCCGCTCTTGAGAACCGGCGTTACCTTGAAGCCCTGCGGTAGGGCGTCGTTCCCGGAGGTTTGTGCAATCGCTGATCCGGCCACGAGCAAGCCGGCGATGCTGACAAGAATTAAACGCTTCATGGTTTGTGTCCTTACGGTTATTCGCGTAGCTGGCGATTGGTAAGATAACAGGACCTTGCACTGCGGCAAGAGTCGCAGTGTTCGACAAGGCCCAAGGCAAACTTGCCAGATTCGTTCTGCTCGTGGTGGTGGAAAACAGCATTGCCCAAAACTCGCCTTTCTGCCGGAGGAGAAAACAGGGAGAACGTCACCTGCTCGGCAACCTGGCGGCAGCGTCGGGTCTCGAGGCCGCACCGGAGCCGTTCGCACCGAGAATTGAGTCGTACAGTCTCGCCGATCGCGGCAACCTGAAGCGCCTGCCGAACGGCGACTTCCTATTCCGACTCGGCCGCGACGGGGTCCGTCCCATTCTCGCCGAGGCGGAGGTCGAGAACGACAAGTCCGGCCGCACGCCGACACGGTTGATCGAGTTCCGCGCCAATCTTGAGACCGGCACTGGCCGGTAAACGTTCCGCCTGCGGTAACGTCCGCGGGCGTTGGGCTTGGTAGGGTCGGCCGCGACGATCCGTCGCGCCAGCCAGGAACGCCTTCGCGAATTGCCGAGAGTGTCCGAAAGCGGTATCTTAATTCCTATGAAGTTGCCTCGGGGCATTGTGGAGATTTTCGTGGCGCTCGCGCTTGTACTGGCGCCGATCGCGATGAATGCTGCCATGGCGTCTCCTGGCGCGGTGAAGTCGGCTGCGATGACCGACGGGAACACATCGCCGCCGATGCCGTGCTGCCCTAACGACGATGGCAATGGCGCTCTCCCGAATGTGTGCGGCGTACTCTGCACGAATTTGTCGATCTTGCCGGCCGCTTTTGATTTGGGCGTGCCGTCGCCGTGTCATTTTGGACGACCGGCGATCCTTGAAGGCTGGGTCGGCCTCACGCCTCCTCCCGATCCGTTCCCACCGAAATTCCCTCTCTGAACCGGTGACGTAGGTCTCCGTCGCGGAGGCCACGCAACCGGTGCGCCGCGTGTGGGCCACATTGTCCATGCGTGGGTTTGGCATCCGTGAAGCAATAACTTCGCGGAGCCTGTCGTGGAACGACGCGAGGAGAGGAAAGTGCAAAAGAGTATTACGCAGTTCGGCCGACGCGCGGTCCTACGGGCCGGCGGTGCGGTGATGGTGACAGGCGCTTTGCTGCGCCTTAGCGCGCGAGTCCACGCCGCCGCCGATATTGTCGAGCACCGACTGGTGGCGTCCCCGTCGCGGATTCCACTGGTCGGGCAGCCGCATCCCGATACTGCCGTGTGGGCGTATAGCGGGCAGGTGCCCGGGCCGACGCTTCGCCTGCGCCAGGGGCAGCGCCTCCGCGTCCTCCTCGAGAACCGCCTTGCGGAAGAAACGACGATCCACTGGCACGGCATCCGGGTGCCGAACGCCATGGACGGCGTGCCGCATCTGACGCAGAAGCCGGTCGCTCCCGGCGAGACCTTCGTCTACGAGTTCACAGTGCCTGATGCGGGAACCTACTGGTACCACCCGCACCAGCGGAGTTTCGAGCAGGTCGGTCGCGGTCTCTCTGGCGCGCTCATCGTCGATGAGCCCGAGTCGCCAGCGGTCGACCGCGACGTCGTCTGGGTGCTCGATGATTGGCGCCTCAATCGCGACGCCTCGATCACGGACGATTTTGGCAACGTCATGGACATGAGCATGGCCGGCCGCCTCGGCAACACGGTAACCATCAACGGCCGACTCCCCGATCGCTTCGCCGTGCGGGCAGGTGAACGCATTCGACTTCGAATCATCAACGCAGCCAATGCCCGTATCTTCGGGCTGCAGTTCACCGGCCACCAGCCGCGGGTCATCGCACTTGATGGGCAGCCCGTGGAGCCGCACGCGATGGAACACGACCGTCTCGATCTTGGCCCAGCGCAGCGCGCCGATCTATTGCTCGACTGCGAGGGAAGGCCGGGCCAAGCGTTCGCTGTCGTGGACTCATTCTATTGGCAGCAGCGCTACAAGCTGGTCGACATCGTCTACAGCGAGGATACGCCGCAGCGCGCAGCGGCCCGCGAACCCGTTCGTCTGCCGGCCAATCCGGTGTCCGAGCCGGACCTCGACCAGGCCCAGCGCCACGAGATCGTCTTCGGCGGCGGGATGATGGGTGGCGGCATGATGTCGGGCGGGACGATGGGGGGAATGATGGGTCGGGGGATGATGCGCGACGGGATGATGGGCGGCGCGGATGGCCGCGGGATCTGGACCATCAACGGCGAATCTGCGACCGGCCACCTCCACAAGCCGTTGCTGACGTTGGAACGGGGAAAGTCCTACGTGTTCGCTATGCACAACGGTACCGCCTTCCACCATCCGATTCATCTCCACGGCCACGTGTTTCGCGTGATCAGCCGGCAGGGGCGCCCGACGCGGCACCGCGAATGCCTGGATACAGTGCTGATGGCGCCAAATGAGCGGGTCGAGATCGCCTTCGTCGCCGACAATCCGGGCGACTGGATGATCCATTGCCACAT
>CAYMXF010000418.1:0-2992 GCA_964393935.1 uncultured Planctomycetaceae bacterium | reverse complement strand
TTCGCCCCGCGCAAGCCGGTCGAGAACGCGAACGATGGGTGCCCCGCCGCTTCAGCGATGGGGGACACGAACGACCTGCCCATGGACGCCCTTCTCGTCCGCGCGACGACCGTCCTCGCCGCGGGAAATGCCCAACTCGCCGCCGAGTCAGCCGCCATACAGGCTCAAATCGCCACCGAGTCAGTCGCCATCGAATCCCAAATGGCCGCCGAACTCGAAGAAGCCAAGAAAACCTTTTGCGCGATGGGCTATCCCGTGGCCGACGTGAAAACGGCCGACGAACTGTGCGAAATCGTCGACCACTACGACCCCACGGCCGCGCCCGTAGCGGCCGGCGCCCCGCGCGAAATCTCCATCGCCGCCGGCGCAGACAAGACCCCGCTTGCCTCCCCGCCCTTGACGTTGCAAAGCGACGTCAAAGGTTCGCGCTCTGAAATCTCAAATCCTCAAATCTCAAATCCTCCCCCCGACCCGCCGCCCAAAAAACTCCCCCTCATCAGCCAGGACTTCCCCGACCCCGACCCGGAGCGTGAAAAGCTCCGCCGCCAAGTTCGCGCGGCTTACAAACTCCCCCTCGATCCGCCGTCCGATTCAACCCTGCTCGCATCGCTGATCGATCCCGCTCTCCCCCAAGCCGACCCCTCAACACCCGACGAAGATCTCTCCCCCGCCCAACTCCGCCAAAAAGAACTCCGCCGAGTCCTCCTCGACTACGGCCTCATCAAGGAATCAGTTCATGATTCGACATAATAATCAACTCTGCGAGCCCCGCGCCTCTGCGTGAGATATCCCGGCGCTCCCTCACGGTCACGGCTCTGATCGGGGCGGCCCGTGATCACTATTTGATCTTGCAGGTGATCGTCTTCGACTTCTGGTCTTCGATGTCGAGGGCGAAGCCGTCGAACTTGGCCTCGACCATGTGCTCGACGAAGGTGTCGGCGGTCATGTTGGTTTGGACGGTGTATTTCACGACGCCCTTGACGCCGTCCTTGACGACTTCTTCGACGCCGGGGATCGCCTCCAGGGCTTTCTTGATCTGAATGCTTTGTTTGATATCCGCGACGCCGGAGACCTCGATGATGATGTCGCCGACGCCGCCGGCGGTGCCGCGGGTCCAGGCTTCGAGGAGGTCATAGACGCTCGCGTCGGCGAGTTTGACGCCGGTCTTCTCCAGGGCTTGGCGACCGCCCGCCGGGCCGGGGACGCGCGAGCCGCCGCGGACGCCGGTCATGGTGTTGGTGAAGATCGCGTCGGCGGTCTCGGTCCAGAAGCCCTGGATCGTCACGTCGGTCTCCCACATGTTGAGGTTGATGCCGGCCGCGGTGGTTTGCTCCGGGCCGGAGGCGCGGGAGACGCCTTTGAGGTAGACCTGCGCGCCGTAGCTCGAGGCCAACGCTTTGAGGGCGGCGGCGTCGCCTTCGGTCGACGCAATCTCGGCCTTCTTGCGGTCGATCTCTTTCATCTGGCCGGGGTTGACGATCTTGAAGCCGAGCTTGATGAGCTTGCGCTCGATGGCGGCGCCGAGGATGCTGTCCAACTGGATGACCTCGCGGCCGCGCTCCGCGCGGGTCACGTCGTGGATGATCTCGGTAAAGATGACCATGATCTTGGGGCGGCCGAGCTGCTTGAGGAGGATGGCGACCTCGCCCCAGGTGGCGTCGACGAGCTTCTTGCTGACCTCAGCCTTGATTTCGACCGTTGTGACACCTTGGGAGGTATTCTCATTGAGAATGTCGAAGTGCTTCACAATCCCATTGGCCCGTGAAAGAACGACGTCTAATTCGAGGGCGTAGTCCTTGGTTTGCGACTTGCTGAAGATTTCGTTCTTGCCGCCTTTTTCGATGGCGTGACGGAGGGCGTCCTTGACGGCGGCGTCCTTGTCGATGCCCTGGCCCTGGACCTTGACGATGACGATGTCGTCGTCGGCAAGGGCGGCGGGCGCGCAAAGGAAGGTCGAAACGATGGTCGAGAGTGCAAACGCAACGCGGTATCGAGTGTTCATGGGAATCCTCCGTTTGACCGGGCGAGGGCTATCGCCGGTGTGATGTTAACGGGGGATTCTGGGAGGGGGAGGCACGGAGGTCAAGCGATGTACCCACCCCGTCGGGCTCCCTAATCGGTCGCTCTCCGCCCCTTCGTAAGGGGAGGGAATAAAGGAAGGGGCCGTGCTGCACCGGCGAGTTGATCGCCGAAGCGGCACGGCCGGGGAGGAAGCTGTGGGTCCTAAGAGCTTCTTTCGGGTCGGCTGTGTTCTAGGTCACCGTCGTTCTCCACAGGGCGGGTTCGATCTTGGGGCCGCGCTAAAACGTAAGATTCGGCGGCGGCGGCGGCAAATTAGGGCCGTTGTTATCGCAGGCCGACGGGATTAACGGACGGAGCGAGGCTGGTATCCGCGGCGGCGGGGGATAAGATATCGGCCGAGTGTTTTTACGGAGAACCTAATCATGCCGTACGACGAGATCGAGTTTGAGGCCGAGGATGCCATGGACAAGGCGGTGAAGTTCCTAAAAAACGAGTACCGCGGCGTGCGGACGGGGCGGGCCTCGCCGGGGCTGGTCGAGCACGTGAAGGTGAAGGTCGCGGCGTACGGCGACAGCGCGATGGATCTCAAGGCCCTGGCGACGATCACGACGCCGGATGCGAGCATGATCCTGGTCAAGCCGTTTGACCCGACGACGCTGAAGGACATCGAACGGGCGATTCAGGAGGCGGACATCGGCATCCATCCGCAATCGGACGGGAAGGTGATTCGCCTGCCGGTGCCGGCGCTGTCGGGCGAGCGGCGTCAGCAGATCGCCGGGCAGGTGAAGAAGATGGCCGAGGCGCAGAAGGTCGCGCTGCGTAATGCGCGGCGGGATGCGATTCAGAAGATTGACGCGGAGAAAAAGGCGGGGGACATGCCGGAAGATGCGGCCAAGAAGGGTCACGAGGACATGGATAAGCTGACCAAGAAATACGAGGGGATGCTCGACGAGCTGATGAACGGCAAGAC
>CAYMXF010000417.1:0-3004 GCA_964393935.1 uncultured Planctomycetaceae bacterium | reverse complement strand
TCGCGCGCCGCAGTCCAAGCCGGACAAATACCGCGCCGCCGCCCTCAAGGCCCTGGCCTCGAGCTACGGCGCACAAGTCTATCTCAAAGGCGTCTCCCGCGCCTCCGGCCCGGAGCAAACCACCGCCGCCGGCATCAACCTCAATATGTGGGAGACCGACGTGACGATCCAGGGCTTCTGGACGGAGACCGCCGACGCCATCTTCACCAATACCATGACCGGCGTCCGCGGCGGCTCGCGCGTCCCCGGCCCGGCGGGCGGTCGCCAAGCCCTGGAGAAGACCGGCGTCAAACTCGCCGACGCCAGCGTCTATGACCTCCTCGAAGCCTGGACCCGCGGCACCGCCGGCGGCGTGGGCGACATCATCATCGAGGTCTCCGGCGTCGCGGACATCAAGCAAAGCATCCAGATCAAGAAGGCCCTGGAGGCGATCCCCGGCGTGGAAGAAGTCGTCAAAGACGGCGTCAAAGGCGTCGTGAAATATACGGTCCAGACCAACATGACCGCCGACACCTTCGTCGAGCACATGGTCGAAGCCAAGTTCGACGGCTTCGCCCTCGACATCGAAGACCAAAAAGCCAAGACGATCACTTGCAAAGTTAAGTAGCGGCCGGCGCCCTATTCGGCCGAGCGGCCGGCCAGCCAGAGCCGCGACTTTCAGGGAGTGCCGCGCGTAGACTGATTCGCCCGCTACGAGACTTTTCCTAATGCTAATCGAATCGCCTACTGTTATGGTTGAAACTGATCTTCAGGCTCTTGAACATTTCGTAGTCGAGAACGACGACCTGTTCGCACTCGAGGAACAGATTGGAAAATTCAATATCTTCGACTCGCTTGGGATTGCGCGAGTCGAAATTCGACACAGCAATTACCTTGCCTGGTTACTAACACCTGGTGAGAGCCACGGGCAGGGCGACCTTTTCCTAAAGGCGCTCCTTATGGACATTCTCCGAAAGGCACGGCAGCAGGGCATTGTACCGCCTGTAAGTCCCGTCGAATTGGACGGAGCAGACCTGCAAGGTATCGACATCCGTCGAGAATGGCGCAACATCGATCTGCTTATTACTTGCGACGAGCCGTCGTTTGTCGTCGCAATTGAAAACAAAGTTGATAGCGGTGAGCATGGCGATCAGTTGCAGCGATATGAGGACACCATCGCCAAGGAGTTTGGAAATACCAAGCGATTATTCGTCTTCTTAACGCCTGAAGGCGACGAAGCCAGCGACGAGGACTGGGTCAGCTATAGCTATGCTGACCTTCATCGAACCTTTTCTCGCACACGGAAAGCCAGCGCCGGCGCCATCGGTGCCGACGTAGCTGTTTTCCTAGACCACTATCTTAGTCTGATCGGAAACCGATTCATGGAAAACGAAGTTATAGACAAGTTATGCCGTCAAATCTATTCGAATCATCGAAGGGCGCTCGACTTGATATGGGAGCGGGTCGGCACACCAGAATCCGGTTTAGTGGGCCAGATTCAACAGTGGATCGAAAAACAGTCGGAATGGACCCTTATTAATACCAGAAGTAAAGAAGTAGAATTTATTCCATCCGTCTGGTCAGGGATGCTGCCCCCAATCGGAAAGAGAAAAACGTTTGACCCAGGGCATTGGATCACCGTGCGGCTGCGAGTTGGGCGGGAACGATTGCGTCTCTTGACTGTCGTTTGTCCGACTACGGACAGCTCCAGGCGAAAGATGGCCTTAGAGCGATTGTTACAGAGCAAAGCTGAATTTGGTTTTTCCCTTTTCTTCAAAAAGAAAGAATTGACAGGAGATTGGACTCGAATCCTATCGACCGACGTATGCGCGCTTCCGGACGATGAGGAACCCGACTACGAAGCCGTGATACAACATGTCGAAAGGCGGCTAGTCGATTTTCTCAAACAGACAGCAAGTCTGCCGACTGCAATGAAAACACTATTTCCACCGCCTGCCGTTCTCAAGCCTTGACGGACCCCAACGCAAGATGGTGACTAAGGCGAGCGTGCCGTTAGATTGCGCACCAATGGACTTTTTGATCAAACCAGCACGTGCCGAAGAAATCCTCTTGCTGCGCGAGTCGTATCGGCGCGAGATGAACTGCCAGATCGTGCACGACTCGCTCCACTCCCGCGCAGGATGGACCCAGCCCTATCTTCTCGCCGCCGGCGGCGCTGCCGCCGGCTACGGCTCCATCGCGGTCGGCGGGCCTTGGAAGGATAGGCCCACGGTCTTCGAGTTCTACGTTCTTCCGGAGCACCGGTCGCGCGTCTTCGAGTTCTTTGAAGCGTTTCTGGTAGCCAGCCGCGCGATAGCGATCGAGACGCAGACCAACGACGCGCTGCTGACCGTCATGCTGCACACGTTCGCTCAAAACGTGACGAGCGAGAAGGTACTCTTTCACGATAGACTCACGACGGCGCTCTCGCCGCCCGGCGCCGTATTTCGGCCCTCCGCACCCGGAGATCCCGCGCAGATTCATTCACATCAACTGGACTCCGCGGCGGATTGGGTCGTGGTGGTCGAAGGCTCGATTGCGGCCACGGGAGGCATCCTTTTCCATTACAACCGACCCTATGGCGACCTCTACATGACGGTGGCAGAGCCTTTTCGAGGGCGTGGTCTTGGTTCTTTCATTGTTCAAGAGTTGAAGCGAGTCTGCTACGAGCGCGGGAATGTCCCGGCGGCGCGATGCAATCCGACGAATATCGCTTCCCGCAGGACGCTTCAAAAGGCCGGCTTTGTGCCCTGCGGGCACATCCTGACCGGCTTAGTTTCACTGTCATCGAATCAGAGTTGTCGAAATTCTCCGGAAAGATAAAGCGTTTCGCCCCTTGCATCCCTAACAGACACCGAATATACTCGCGGCATGGCCCTCAAGCTGGTCGCCAATCCGCCCAATCCCTACCTCAGCGAGTACCGCGAGTGGCTCGGGCCCGCGCCGCCCGTCAAGGTCGAGGTCTATGAGGAGCGGGCCAAGAGCGTCGTCGCCGAGAACGACAGCCCGGACATCCCCTTCCGCT
>CAYMXF010000416.1:0-3047 GCA_964393935.1 uncultured Planctomycetaceae bacterium | reverse complement strand
CGTGCGACTACTTTCTCAAGCGTCCGTTTTCGCCGGGGGCGAATTGGCTGGAACAGTGTCGGAGCGCGCCGCTCGCGTGGTGCGGCGACGCGAGCGAGCCCATGCTGTGGGCCCTGGTCGAGACGGAAGCCCTGGCGCCGCCGACGACCCAAGCGGATGAGGACGGGATCGCCGCTTCTCCACCGACGGAGGAGGAAATCCAAGAGCGGTTGACCGTGCTTCGTCTGCGCGACGGCTTATGGCAAAGGACGGCCGGCCCGCCGTCCGCCGAGGCGGGGCGACGGTTTTGGATAACGGCGCGGGCCGGCGATCTGTTTTTGTTTTGGGATGACGGCAAGCAGATTCGCATCTCCACGCTTGAGCACGACCAGTGGAGTGAGCCGGAGGCGGTGCTCAAAGGGGAGTCGATTCGTCATGCCTGGGCTGGGACCCATGCGGGCGGCCCCGTCTTCATCGCGGGCCGGAAGAAGTCGGACGCCGCCGCTCAAATCGAAGTCTATCAACGGCGCGACGGCGTATGGTCGATGACCGGTCGGCTTCGAGAGGGCAATGAGTTCCTGTCGATCGATCCGCGCGCGGCGGCGCTGGGCGTCGCCGGCGGGCAGATCGTCGTGGCGCGGCGGACGGCCAAGGGCCAAGTGGAAGCGGGCGCGTCGGACCTGGAGGGAGTTCGGCCGGTACGGTTTGAGACGCTCTCGCTCCAGCGCGAACAGCCGCCGGCGGCGAGCGACTGGCAGGACGCGATGGTGCTGGGGCTCGTCCTCGGCGTGATGACGCTGGTCTTGTGGAAGCGGCGCGATCAGGTGGCGGCGCCGATCATGCTGCCGCCGGGGCTCGTGCCGGCGGCGGTGTGGCGGCGGGCGTTGGCGACGGCGCTGGATTTCGCGCCGGCGTTTCTCCTGATGATGCCGTGGTGGCTCAAGGTGATGCCGGAGACGGCGCACTACGGCGACCTCCAGACGCTGCTACAGCAGTCAGAAGATCCCGAGTTGCAGGCGAAGATCGCGCCGGTTCAATATACGACGATCCTGGTTTACGGGCTGTGGTGCATGGTCTGGGAGATGTTGATCGGCACGACGCCGGGGAAATATCTTTTCGGCTGCCGCGTGATGAGCATCCTCGGCGGCCGACCGTCGCCGCGCCAGGCCTTCGTGCGCAACGTGGCGCGCGTCATCATGGTCTCGATGGGCGCGCCGGGGCTGATCGTGACGCTCATGATGATCGTCATAGTCACGCGCAACCGGCAGCGCGTCGGCGACCTCATGGCGGGCACGATCGTCGTCGAACCGGGCGTAGCACCGGAGGAGCCGAGCGGTCAGGAGCCGGAGGAGCGGCGGGACGACGGAGGCGGACAATAATAGCGAATGGCGAATGGGGAATTACGAATTGCGAATGACGAATGACAAAAATAGGGCGGGCTCTGCCCGCCGATGCCGCGAAGGCGGGTGGAACCCGCCCTACAGCTCGGCGGCGAAGTAACCTGTAGCGTCCGCCGTCTCGGCGGACGGCGAAACTCGTCGGCCCCCGAGACGGGGGCCGCTACAGGAAAGCGTGGCGGCCGAGCACTTCGTGGATCGGGCCTTCGGAGGTCAGCGTCGAGTGATAGAAGGTCAACCCCTTGACGCGCTGCGTTTGGGGCTCGAAGGGCGGGGGGTCATGCAGGAGGCGGCGGACATCGCTGGAAAGACGGGGGTTCTTGTTTCGCGCGAGGGTCAGGTGGGCGGAGAAGGGGCGGTCTTCGCGCGGCAGGCCGAGCGACGCGAGCGCGTCTTCGCAGGATTTCCAACAGGATTTCAGTCCACCGCTCGCATCTTCGATGCCGAGCCAGAGGACGTTCACATGCCCGCGCGGGGGGAAGACGCCCAGACCGTAGAAGGTGATGTCGAAAGGGCGGCACTGAGCGGCGACGCCGTCGAGGGCCTGCTTGATGGGGCCAACCTGCGCCTCGTCGATCTCGCCGAGGAACTTGAGCGTTAGGTGCATCCGCTCCGGCTTGACCCACGAGAGCTTCGGGCAGCGTGACTTGAGCTTGGCTTGCAGCGCCGCGATCCGCTCGCGGATTTTGTGGTCGAGATCGATGGCGAGGAAGGTGCGCATGGGTCTCCGCCTAAACAGATTGGACGTCGGAGTACTTAAGGACTACGCCTTTTGTTGGCCCAAACGAGAATTCCCCATGTACCAAAAACCATGAGCCCCCATATCCCGAATTGCATGATAAATAAAGCCGTCATTCGTACGGGGTAACTGATGTCTGCACCTGCACTGAAGACGCCGGCAGCAAACGTGATCAAGAGGCAGATGACCAATCCACGCTTGATTGTAGAGTAACGGTCGGTCTTCATCGCACTGTACCGGGGTGAAGTAGTTTCTAGGTAAACGACAACATCGCCTTGTATCTCGCCAAGCGGGCGTCCAGGGTGGACTTATCCGCAGCGGCGAGCGAGCGCATCGAAAAATCCTCAATCGTGATGGAGGCGAGGCAGGCGCCATGGGCCAGGGCTGCGCGCAGCGCCGGCGTGTCGCGGCGGTCGGTTGAGGCGAGATACGCCATCACGCCGGCGGCGAAGCTGTCGCCGGCGCCGGTGGGGTCTTTGACTTTCATCGTTGGGTAGGCCGGGAGGGCGACGACTTCGTCTTTCGTGACCATGAGGACGCCGTGTTCGCCCTTTTTGATGGCGACGAATTCCGGGCCGAGCTTGAGCACGTCGTGACCGGCCTGGATGAGATCGACCTGTCCTGTCAGAAGCCGCGCTTCCCCGTCGTTCATGACCACGCCGTTGACCATCGCCAGAGTCTTCAGGAGTTCGTCATTGGCGGTGTTGATCCAGAGGTTCATCGTGTCGCAGACGATGAGCTTGGGCTTCTCAAGCTGCGCGATGAACCCGCGCTGGAGGGCGGGGTGCGTGTTGGCGAGGAAGACATAGCGCGAGTCGCGGAAGTGGTCGGGGATTCGCGGCGGCTGTTCGGAGATGACGTTCAGGTCGGTTCGCAACGTCTCGGCGGCGTTCATGTCGCCGACGTACTTGCCCTGCCAGCGGAAGGTCTTG
>CAYMXF010000415.1:0-3057 GCA_964393935.1 uncultured Planctomycetaceae bacterium | reverse complement strand
ACGAAGGTCGCCTGCCTCCAAAACCGAAACCCGCCGCCAAGGCTGACAACGAAGCTGCTCCGCCGACGCCGTTGGCCGGCCTGCGCGTCAAGAAGCTGCTGCCCGGCGGAACATTGCAAATGGAGAGCGGCGACAAGGTGCGGCTGGCCGGCCTCCTCGTTCCGCACGCGGGGCAACCGCTCGCCGAGGAGGCTGTTCGCCTTATCCAAAAACAGCTCAAGGGACACAAGGTGCAACTCTCGCCGATCGCCGGCTCGGACGCGAAGGCCCGCCGAGACGCACTCGGCCGCATGTTCGCGTATGTCTCGCTAGGCAGCGGCGACTCGGACCTCGGCGCGGAATTGGTCGCCGAGGGCCTGGCGGCGGTCGATCGCTCGACGGAGTTCGATCGACGCGACGACTACCTCAAGCGCGAGGACGACGCCGCGTGGGCCGGTCGTGGGATTTGGAAGAAGCTCGATGGACCCGACGGCGAGTTAACGGTCGTGACCGGCAAACACACCCATGAGTACCACCAGCCGGACTGCCCGCACGTCATCTACCTGACCGAACCGACGACGATCACGGTCAACGAGGCGAAGGGGCGGCGATTGTGCCCGTGCGAGTTGTATCGCGCTCCTGATGGAGCGAAATAGCGAATGGCGAATAGCGAATAGCGAAAGAAAAACAATCGTAGCTCTCTCCGTCGTTAAGGGTTCGCTATTCGCTATTAGATATTCGACATTGGTTCCTGATGAAGCAAGGCCGAACGAAGCACAAAACCAGTCGCGTCACGGGACTCCGCCTCATCGGCATGGTCCACCTGCCGCCGCTGCCGGGCTCGCCGAAGGCGCTGTCGATGGCGACAACGATCGAGCGTGCCGTCGCAGAGGCTCGGATGTTGGCCAAAGCGGGCTTTGACGCCGTTATCGTCGAGAACTTCGGCGACGCCCCCTTCGCTGCGGACTGCGTGCCGCGAGAGACGATCGCGGCGATGAGCATCGTCGTCGATCACGTCGTGCGGGCTTGCGGCGTGCCGGTTGGGGTGAACGTCCTGCGTAACGACGGCCTGGCGGGCCTTGCGGTCGCCGCGACAGCCGGAGCTTTGTTCATCCGCGTCAACGTCCTGTCGGGCATCTATGCGACGGATCAAGGGCTCATCACCGGTCGTGCCCGCGAACTCGTCCGCCAGCGCGCCGCACTCGCTCCAGGTGTCCGCATTGCCGCCGACGTGCATGTCAAACACGCCGTGCCGATCAACCAGCCGGACATCGCCCTCGCCGCCGAGGAGACAGCAGGCCGCGGTGGTGCGGATATCCTGATCGTCAGCGGCGCAGCCACCGGCTCGCCGACGGACCTTGACGCCGTGCGGCGAGTGAAAGAGGCCGTGCCCCGCGTCCCCGTGTGGATCGGCTCCGGCGTGACCGCCGAGACGGTCGGCGAGTATCTCGCTGTTGCCAATGGTGTCATCGTCGGCACGTTTTTGAAGCACGGGGGCGACACAACGGCGCCGCTGGATGCCAAGCGCGTGGCAGCGCTCATCAAGGCCGCGCGGCGTCGGCGTGCGTAAACTTGCTTGTGAAACCTCGCTCCTCAAAGCATCGTCGATTTCTTTTCTGGGCCTGGCTCCTAACCTGCCTAATTCTCCTAACTGCCTACGAGGTCAGCCTGCATTACGGCATCTGCTACGCCCGCGGGCCGTTTTTCTTTGTGCTGACTGACGGCTATATCGTCGTCCCATTCCCCGATGGTCAGCCAAGAACGTGGGGCGATTGGGGTTGGTGGGTTGGGTCGCCGTGGGCCGAGGCTGATGGGTGGTCTGGCTGGCACCCACTTGAACTTCTTGCAGGCATCGGCCCCACACGAGGGATCGGCGGATCGGGGCTTCATGTTTCATTGACTGGAATCCTCTTAGCCACAGTTGCAATTCCAGTATTGAAAAGAATTGAGCGATTGTCCGAACGAGCGCTCGCGACAACTGTGAGCCTCGGGCTCTTGCTCTTCAGTAGTCTAATCATTAGCACCTGCGGTGGGGCTATCAGCAACCGATACATGGCTAGGATCGTGTTACCGATCGAACTCCTCGTAGCTCTATTGTGGGTCCCTGCGACATGGATTTGTTTGAGATCGTGGATACGCTCGCGACGCATCCCGTGGAATCACTGCCAATCGTGCGGCTATAACTTAACAGGAAATGTTAGCGGTCGATGCCCCGAGTGCGGGACGGTGATCTCGGTGTCCTTGAGCCGACTTTCTGACAGCGCAACCAAGGAATCGACTTCAGGCATGGATCGCTCAGGTTGACGCGAAGCCGCACGGCGACTACCTTTCTAGGCTCGACATCCCCAGCCCGGGTGGCGGAATTGGCAGACGCGCTAGGTTGAGGGCCTAGTTCCGGTTATACGGAGTGCAGGTTCGATCCCTGTCCCGGGCAGTTTTTCCCCTACATTTCATTCGTCGTCACGCGACGATGTTTCGCCGAAAAAAGGCGGCGTAGCAGAGCGCGGCGGCGGCGATCCAGGCCGCGCCGATGATCGCGGCGTAGCGCAGCGAGGCGTCGCAAAAGGCGCCGATCAAGACCCCCGTTTCCCCCAAGACAAACAACGCCGGGACAACCGGATAGCCGGGCACGCGTACCGTCCGCATGGCGTCGGGACGCTTGCTGCGAAGCACGAATACGGCCAGACCGGTGAGGATAAAGAAGACGGTGTCGATGAAGACCGCGCCGTTGAGAATCTTGTCGACGGCCTCCTGGCCGGCGACGAGCAACAGCGCCAGGGCCATGCCGCCCAGCAAAACGATGGCGGCCGCAGGCGTCTTGAAGCGAGGGTGAACCCATCGGAACGGCGCGAAAAAACGGCCGTCGCAGGCCATGCCGTAGATCAGACGCGGGCCGGAGAGAAGCTGCACGTTGAGCACGCCGAAGGCCGAGAGCGCGACCGCCAAGCCGATCGCGCGGCGACCCCCATTGGCCCAGACGACCGCGACGGCGTCGGCCGCGAGGGTCTCACTCGACGCGACCGCGGCATGGCCGAGCAGGTGCAGGTACGCCCAGTTGATGAGTAGATAAACGACAAC
>CAYMXF010000414.1:0-3084 GCA_964393935.1 uncultured Planctomycetaceae bacterium | reverse complement strand
GGGTCATTCTACTTTGTTTTGCCCTTCCGCGGTCGGCCGCGAGGGTGGAGGCCGGCCTCCAGGCCCAGGCGATGCGCTCCTTTCACTTTCCACGGCGACGAAGGAACTGGCCTCATCGGCTTTGCCGATGAAGGTGGGTTTTCTAAACAAGCCAAGCCGCAAGGCGCCTTGCGAGCAGAACGAAGCTTGAATTATTTACTACCCATCATGCCGACGAGGACAAAAAAAACGAATTGTGTCCCGTTTCGCTTGCCTGGATCAACGACCGTTCCTTCGCCGTGAACCGCGCGCTCCTCGACGCCGGCGATACTTCATCCCGGCGATGCCGACCATGGTGCTGAAAAACCCGACAATAAAACACGGGCCGCAGAGCGGTATCCCGAAGAGGCTCTGGAACAAGAACGGGATGCAGATTAGGCCGCGCGGTGGTGGCAGCGGCTGCGAACCAGGCGGCGGTTCGGCACACTCGTCCGGCACGCCGTCGGAGTTGGCATCCTGGCTTGCGCCTGCCGCGATATCGCAGGAATCCGGGATGCCGTTGGTGTTACAGTCCTGGGCGGCGCCGGAATTGATGTCGCACTCGTCCGGGATGCCATTGGAGTTACAGTCCTGGCTCGTTCCGGCGGCGATGTCGTCAGCATCGGACACGAAATTGCCGTTGCAGTCCGAACCGGTGATGAAGCGAATGTTGTTGTCGCAGTTGTTGCCCGCCCCATCCGTGACGCGGACGATCCCGGTTCCATCCAGGTTGGGGTCGATGCGGTCGACGTGGTAGGCCACGGACGCGTCGCCGGGGGTAAACGGAATCACGGTCAAGGCGAGGTTCGTGGCGCCGTCGAGAAGCTTCACGAAGAAGACGCCGGTATCCTCGTCGAGCTCTCCGTTGGCGTTGTCATCCTCGCCCGGGTCCAACACCCCGTTGGAATTGTCGTCCTCGGTCTTGTTCTCGGTAGCGGTACAGCCGTACTGCGTTCCGCCCTGCAAGCTGCAGTTACAGACCGGGGCGTACGGGTCGCCCGCGGGGTTGATGAATTGGAAGAGTGCCCCGCCGGTGTAGAGATACGAATCGTAGGCGTTGAAGCCCATTACCATGATGGCGTGGTGGCCACCAGGCGAGGCGGTGTTGTGTACCCCCTCGGTCAGGATGAGCCTGGCCACTGAGTAGCTGCTGCCCGGGATGGCGGTGAAATTGCCGGCGCCCACGACGGCCCCATCCAGGGTGAGTGCGGCGACGACGGCGTTCTCGGCCACGATGCTCATCGCGTGTTCGGCAAACTGGGCGCCGCCCACGGTGGAGAAGGTGTAATTGGACGAGTATTGGGGAGCCGGCGACATGTTGCCCAAGGCGGGATCGCCGATCGGATCCCCGCCGGAGCTGCCGCGGTTGGCCATGAACTGCGAGACAAAGATGGGCTTGTCGCCCTGGATGATGTGGTCCCCGGGGAGGCGGTCGGTGTGCAAGGACTGCGTTGCATTGAGGGTCACCAGGGCGGCACCGTCGAGCGTGACGGCGGTATTGTCTTCGGACGCCACGATGCTATATCGCACGCCCAAATCAGTTTCAGGAATATTAGCGATGGGGATGAACGTCCCCCACGCCTGGACGGGCACGCCGACCTCGAAGATGTGGTCGCAAGCGCTGCCGTCGTAAGCAACACACACGTTTCCATTGGTCATGCCGACCGGCCGGTCGGCGTCAATGAGCGTGCCGGTGAGGCCGGTGCCCTGGTGCAGATAGCCCTCGCCACGGTTGAGGACCACGTCGAAGGGCGCCTGGCCGGGGTACGTAATGGTGGCGGTGGTGTTGTCGAAGGCCGCGACGACGACGAACTCCTCGCTATAGCTCGGGTGCGTCGTGACGATGTACCTGGTGTTCATGGTGTCGACGGGCAGCGCCAAGCTGGCGTCGGAAGTGTATTGCTGCAAGTTAATCATGTAGCAGACGAACTCGGAGTTGTTGGTGGTGAAGGCGCGTACGGCGTTGTTTGTCGGCGCGTCGAGCGTCCAGGCGCTGGCCGCCGCCACGGGGACATCCACGATCGTGACGGCCCCAGGTCCGACCGCAACCGTCGTGTCGAATGTCGGGGAATTCACCGGATACTGTACGGTGACATTGGTGCTCACCGCGGCGGTGAGGTGCAATGCCACCGTCGCGGCGCCCGAGTAATTGGGCATGAAACCCATGATGAAGTCGTCGCCCAGGTTGTCGAGCGACTGGGCCGCCAGGTGGTTCGCGGGCAAGACCACCGCCGCGAACAAAACGCAGGCGATCAAGGACGCGGCGCGAAAACGCTTACTCTGGTTTTTCTGTTGCATGACTAGATTACCTCCATCCATATGCAAGTTACATAGAGTCCGTGAGGCGCTTTTGCAGAAAGCACAGCGCTCGATCCGGCAACCCGGTACTCACGGGCTTGTCCGACACCATCTACGCTCAAGCCCGACTGCTTAAGCTAATAAGATTTACTAACGCTCAAATCAGGACATACTTTAACACAAGAAGTACGGGAGTTCAAGCTGCAAAATCGCAAATCGCAGGGCGGATCTTCGCGCCGCCACTGAGGTCCGGAGTTCCTGGTCGCAAATTTCTATGGAGAAGCGCTGGGCGTTCAGATTTGGATGTATGCACAGGCGTTAGCAGCCTGTGGCAAGAGTATGGCACAACCGCACTCGGCTGTGTTTTCGGACCACGAAAAGTGGGTTCACACCCGTCCCGGCGATCCGCCTAGCTGCCCGTGGTGAAAGTCCACTTGACGCATCGAGTATAGTTCGTCGAACAAGTTTGGGAGATGGCGTCACGGAGGATGTTTATGGCGATGGGCGAGCGCAAACGGGATGAGCAAGCGGCCTTCTGGGTGGCCACCGAAGATTTGCCGCAATCGGGCGGCCATCCCTTCTACAAACAGGTGAACAAGATTCTGGAGGCGGAGGGCTTTGACCGCTTCGCGGAAGGGTGGTGCGCGAAGTTCTACGCCGGGTCGATGGGCCGGCCGTCGCTGCCGCCGGCGATCTACTTCCGCATGTTGCTGGAAGGGAAAGGAAGGGAAAGAAGAAGGGAAAGGGGAATGGAAAGGGGGTCATTCT
>CAYMXF010000413.1:0-3097 GCA_964393935.1 uncultured Planctomycetaceae bacterium | reverse complement strand
CTGGCCCCGCCGTTGGGCACCAACTTCATCGGCATCATAGACAACAACACCACCATCCCACCGGACACCACCGGCGCCGTCGGTCCCAGTAATGTCTTTGAGTTCCTCAACACCGGCCGAACCATCTACAACAAGACGGGGACCGTAACGTCCGCCTTTGTGGGGTTCCAGGCGTTTTGGTCGGCCCTCGGCACCGGCGCGGGACAGCCGGCCCAGGCCCTTAGCGATCCGCGCGTATTGTGGGATCATTATTCCGGTCGCTGGCTCGTATCGGCCATCGGCATCGGCAACAACGATTGGGTAAACGTCGCCGTCTCTCAGACCGGCGATCCGGCCGGCGCCTACTTCCTGTACGGCATCCAGCTAAACGTCAACACGAACGGCTTCAGCCACGCCGGCCACCTGATCGACTTCGACGTGATGGGATTCGATCCGAATAACGTCATCATTACGGCCAACGTCTTCACCGGCGCCGGCGCCTTCGTCCACTCCGACGTGTACATCATCAACAAGGCCAGGATGATCGCCGGACCGGGAGGGTCAGGGGCCCTCGTCTACAACACCGACTTCAAGATCGTCCACGACCCGTGCGTCAGCGGTGGCCACAACAGCAACTTCACGCCTTGCGTCACCTTCGGCCAGACGTCGGGGACGGCGGCGAATTACGTAATGGATAACGGGTGGTATGACGCCGGGAACTTGACGGTGCGGTACTTCCGCGTCGCGACGATCACGGGGACAGGCGCGTCTGCCACGTACGACTGCATGGGCGATGCCAATTTCGTCCAGACCACGGGCTGCTACAACTTCAACGTCGCCAATGCCAGCCAGCCCAGTGCGTGCACGGCCATCTCCACCAACGGCTTCGGGATCTCCAGCCCAGGGGTCGTGCGAAACGGGAAGATTTGGTTCGCGCATAGTGTCGGGGCCAATATCCCCGCTTGTACGAGCCCCGGCCTCAACCCCGCCGCTACGAAGTCCGAAATTCAATGGGTGCAACAGGATCCCGCGAGCATCGTCTTTCCGGGGGTGCCCGATCAGCAGGGCCGCATCAGCGATGCCGTCCAAGCCTATTACTTTCCCTCGATCGCCGTGAATAGCTGCGACACCGTCATGGTCGGCTTCACCGGCTCCGGACCCAATGCCGGCCAATTCGCATCAGGGCTCTACACCGGTCGCCTGGCGACCGACGCGCTGAACACCATGCAGTCCGTCAGCATACTCCAGGCCGGCGTGGACACCTATCGCAAGACCTTCGGCGGTGGGCGAAACCGCTGGGGCGACTACAGCGCCACCTGCGTCGACCCAACCGACGACCAGACCCTCTGGTCCCTCCAGGAATATGCCAGGCCGGAATCCGGTGGGAACTGTGTCGATGGTTCCGGCCGCTGGGGTACGTGGTGGGGCTCGATGCCCGCGTCCTGCTGCCCCACGATCGACATCAACCCCGCCTCGCTGCCGGGCCCTACGATTGGCTCACTCTACAACCAAGCGCTCACGGCCAGCGCCGGCACGCCGCCCTTCACCTTCTCCTTGCAGTCCGGATCGCTCCCGCCGGGGCTGACGCTTTCCGCGGGCGGGGTGATTAGTGGGACGCCCTCCTCCACCGTCGGCGCCTTCAATTTCACGGTCAAGGTCGTCGATGCCAACAACTGCGAGGGCGCCCGGGCCTATTCCGTCACCGTCGTCTGCGCGCTGCCGGGTGACGTCAACCTCGACGGTAATATCGACGGCTTGGACATCCAGCCTTGGGCGGATTGCGCGGTGTCGGGAAGCTCGCCGGTCGGTAGCTGCGGCTGCGCGGACATGGACGGTAACGGAGTGACCAACTTGATCGATCTGCCATCCTTCCTCACGGCCTTGGGTGTGTAGTCGCTCGCGGCGCGCGAGTCGGCGCGCTCCAGCCATTCGAGATCGACCCCCCGACCGTCCACGACGAGTCGAGGGGGCTCCTTCGGATTACGGACGTTAATTCCTGTGCTTATGACTCCAATCGTCGCCTTAGCGACATAGTATTTCGTTTCGTAACGCGCCCGATCCGAGCCCCGAGCGCTGGCGAGCGGGTTTTCTTCGATGCTCGCTCACGGCCCCTGGGATCCCAGCCGCCCTCTGCGGTGTGAATAAGCAAACTGAACCGGCACCCGATATCATGGGCTCCATGAATCTCGCGGAGACGGCGAGCGCAAGGGCGAAGTGGGCGCTGCTGCCGATCCTGTCTATCGCGTTCGTCGCCTTTCTGCCCGCGCTCCGCGGCGAATTCGTCGACTGGGACGACAAAACCCTCTTCCTGGAAAACGAGAACTATCGCGGATTGGGACCTACCCAGATCCGCTGGATGTTCACCCACGCCACTCTCGGCCACTATCAACCGATCTCGTGGTTGACGCTCGGCGCGGATTATTGCCTCGGGGGTATGAACCCCTTTGGCTATCATCTGACCAGCCTTCTGTTTCATACCGCCAATGCCGCGCTCGTGTATGCCCTGGCCCTCGTGCTGCTCCGTCGTGCGCAAGGACCACGAAGATCATGGGGCGAGCCCGCCTTGCGCTGGGCCGCCGCCGCCGCCGCGCTCCTCTTCGCGATTCACCCTCTCCGCACCGAGTCGGTCGCCTGGATCACCGAGCGCGGCAGCGTCGTCTCCACGTTCTTTCTGCTGGCCTGCGTCCTGTGCTATCTCCGCTACACGCAAGGGTCCGAACATCGCTGGCGCTGGTATGCCCTGTCGCTGGGGCTCTTCTTTCTCTCGCTTCTTTCCAAGGCCTGGGGGATCACTCTTCCGCTGGTCCTGCTATTGATCGATGTCTTTCCCTTGCGGCGCTGGGCGGCGCGAAATGGAGCAGGCGGTCGCAAGGCGCCGAGCCTGCTCCTCGAAAAGCTGCCCTTTGCCATCATCTCCCTGTTTACGGCTGCGCTGGCCTATTACGCGAAATCTCGGACCGGCATGTTGTCGATCGAACATCACGGATGGACCCAGCGTCTGGCACAAGCCGCCTACGGCCTGTGCTTCTATCCCCGCAAAATACTGTGGCCGACGGGCCTGTGCCCGATCTATGAGCTGCCGATTCCCTTCGACCCGACGACGCGGCCTTTCATCGTC
>CAYMXF010000412.1:0-3098 GCA_964393935.1 uncultured Planctomycetaceae bacterium | reverse complement strand
CTCGACAGCGTCGAGCTGGCGGGAGCGGGTACGCCGGAGCTGCCGATCCTCGATGTCGGCTGCGGGATGGGCGAGTGGCTCGAATTGTTGAACGAGCGCGGGCTCAACAATCATGGAATCGAGACCAGCCGGGTGGCCGCCGATTTCTGCCGGCGCCGCGGGTTGAACGTCCTGGAGCGCGATCTCGTTGATCACCTAAAATCGGTGCCAGATCGCGCGCTGGGCGCGATCACCGCTTTTCACGTCGTCGAGCATTTGGCGACCGAAACGCTGATCGAATTTCTCGACCAAAGCTTACGCACGCTGGCGAGCGGCGGCGTGCTCATCCTGGAGACCCCCAACCCCGAAAACCTGACCGTCAGCACGCTGACCTTCTTCAACGACCCGACGCATCTGAAGCCTTTGCCGCCGGAGCTTCTGGAGTTCATGGTTCGGCAGCGCGGATTTATCGACGCGCAAATACTTCGGCTGCATCCATATCCCGACGATAAAGCGATTGCCGAAGACAGCGATGTCGCTCGACGGCTGAACGAACTGCTCTACGGTCCGCAGGATTATGCGGTGATCGCCCGCCGACTATGACGCGCGACCGATAAAACCGGACGTCTGAGCCGACCGGCTTCGAACCACCTTATCTCGCCCCGACGATCAGATGCGCCAGCCGACGGCAATTCATCAGTTTGCGGATTCGTCGACCTTCGGTGATGGGGTGACGAACAGCATGCTGTTCATCCGCCGCTTGCTCCGGCGATGGGGCATTCCGTCCGAAATCTACTGCTACCACCTGCCGCATGAACTAAAGGGTGACATCCGGCCGATTACGGACTTCCAGGATCACCCGGAACAAATCCTGCTGATCCATCACTCGATGGGAACCGACAGGGCGCGATTCCTCGCGCAGCTGAGCAGCCGCCGGATAATGATCTATCACAACATCACGCCGGCGCCTTACTTCCCGAACGGGAGCTCGGCCCGGCATTACGTGGAGCTCGGGCGACAACAACTAAAAGACTGGGCGGCGGGATTTTTTATTGGCGCGGTTGGCGTCTCGTCGTTCAACGCCAAGGAGCTGCGCGCGAACGGCTATCGGCCGGTCGTGACCATTCCGCTGCTGGTGGATCTCGATACGATTCGAAGCGCGGCGTGGAATCCCGGCCTTGCCGGCCGTCTTGCCGAATGCCGGAACATTCTCTTCGTCGGGCGGATCGTCGACCATAAATGCCAGGACGATGTGATCGAGATCTACGCGCGTTTGCGAGAGCTGATCGACGAGCCGGTGCGGCTCATTCTGGTCGGCGACGCCGCGCCCGGCTACCTGGCGAAGCTCAAGCAACTCGTCGCGGCGCGCGGCGTCGAGGATGGGGTCATCTTCACCGGCAAGATCGGTGGGCCGGACCTCTATGCGATCTATCGCTCAGCCGACGCATTTGTGTGCATGAGCGAGCACGAAGGATTTGGCATGCCGCTCGTCGAGGCGATGGCGTTCGACGTGCCCGTCGTCGCCTACGACAGCTCGGCCGTCGCCGAGACGATGGGACAAGGTGGCGTGATCTTGCGGGAAAAAAAGCACGATGTTGCGGCGGGGATCATCAAGACGATCCTGACCGAGCCCGCGCTACGACGCCGCATCCTCAAGGCGCAGCGGGCAAACATCGCCAAATACGAACCCGCGCGGCTGATGCACGCGCTTGCCCGGTTTTTGCGACAGCTCGGCTTCGCCGTGCCGATCGAGGATTCGCCCCCATCGGGCGATGGCGCCGCCTACCAGATCCAAGGTCCGTTCGACAGTTCCTACAGCCTCTCGGTCGTCAACCGGGAGCTGGCAACCGCGCTTCGTGATGAAAAGGTGAATGTATCGCTGTATTCCACCGATGGGCCGGGAGATTTCGATCCCGCGCCGGCGTTCCTGCGATCGCATCCCGACATCGAGCGGATTTGGCGGAAAAGCGAGGCGGCCCGTCATCCCGAAATCGTTCTTCGCAATCTCTATCCGCCACGGATCCGCGACCTGCGCGGCGTGGTTCGCGGATTGACCAACTATGCCTGGGAAGAGTCGGGCTTTCCGGCCGAGACGGTAGCGGAGATCAATCGGAACCTGGACGTGGTCCTGGTGACGAGCAAGTTCGTCGCCAAGACGCTGCGCGACAACGGCGTGCGCGCGCCCATCGCGGTGGTCGGCAACGGCGCCGATCATATCTTGCGCGTGGCCCGCAAGCAGCGGACGTGGGATCTGCCGCCCGGGTTCCGATTCTTGCACGTCTCATCGGCCATCGTGCGCAAGGGCATCGATGTGCTCCTGGAGGCCTGGGCCCGCGCATTCGGCAGCGCCGATGCGGTCTGTCTCGTCGTCAAGACGTTCGCCAATCCGCATAACGAGGTTTCCGATTTGATCGCCGATCTCGATCGGCGTCATCCCGCCCATGCCGCGGTCGTCGTGATCAACGAGGATTTGGAGCTCCCGGAGCTGGCGACCCTCTACGACGCCTGCGATGCGCTGGTGGCTCCCAGCCGGGGCGAGGGGTTCGGCTTGCCGCTGGCCGAGGCGATGTTGCTGGGCAAGCCCGTCATCACGACGGCGTATGGCGGGCAGAGCGATTTTTGCACGCCGCAAACCGCGTGGCTGATCGACTACCGGTTCGCCAATTCAAAAAGCCATCTGCATCTTCCCGGCTCGGTGTGGGCCGAACCAGACGTCGACAGCCTGGCGGGCCAGCTCGGTGCGGTGTTCAAGGCGGACCCGGAGACGCGCAAACAGCGGACGGATGCGGCGCGCAAGACCATCCTCGATCGGTTCACTTGGCGCGCGGTCGCCGGGCGGGTTCAAACCGCGATCGCCGAGCTCGACCGAACCGATGTTCGGCGTCAGATCGCGAAACCCAAGGTCGGCTGGGTATCGACGTGGAACAGCAGATGCGGAATCGCCACGTATTCGATGGCGCTGACCCGCGCGGTGCCGGCCGACGGTCTTCGGGTCTTCGCCAACCTGAATGCGACGCCGTTGCGGGCCGACGAGCCTTGGGTGACCCGCTGTTGGGAGGCCGGCTGGTCCGACGACCTCGAGGGCCTCTATTCGTCGATCGATCGGGCCGACCTCGATG
>CAYMXF010000411.1:0-3125 GCA_964393935.1 uncultured Planctomycetaceae bacterium | reverse complement strand
CGGTTTTCCTTGACGTGCATGACGTGAATCTTCGGCGGCGATTGCGCCGACGCTCCCGGCGGCGCGGTCACGATGAAATCCTTCGGCTCGATCCAATGCACGTCGACGCTGCTGCGAAGCGCCTGCCGCCCTTGTTGCGCAGGCCGCTCGACGACGCACTGTCCGCCTTCCGCCACTAGCCGACCGCGATGAAACGTCTGCGTCACGCGGCAGCTCTTCAAATCCTCCAGTACCGCCAGGTCCGCGCGATAGCCCGGCAGCACCGCGCCTACCTGGCGCAGCCCGAAGTAGCGCGCCGTGTTATAACTGGCGAGCCGAACCGCCAAGATCGGATCAAGCCCGCTCGCGATCGCCGTCCGCACCATGTAGTCGATCTGTCCCTCTTCGAGCAGATCGCGCACGTCCTTGTCGTCCGTGCAAAACATGAACCGGTCCGCCGTCGCCGCCGTCACCGTCGGCAAGAGCGCCGCCAGGTTTCGGGTCTGCGACCCCTCGCGGATCATGATGTAGAGTCCGTGCCGCAATTTCTCCGCCGCCTCTTCCGCGCCGGTGCATTCGTGATCGCTCATGATCCCCGCCGCGACATACGCGGTCAGCGCCGGACCCGTCACCGCCGGCGCATGCCCGTCGATCACGCGCTCGCGGCAGATGGCGATCTTGTCGAGCACATCCGCTTGAGCGCCGATCACCCCCGGATAGTTCATCATTTCCGCCAAACCCAGCACCCACGGGTTCGACAAAAACGGCGCCAAGTCTTCCGCCGTAAGCTGCGCGCCCGCCGTCTCCAGCGGGCTTGCCGGCACGCACGAACTAAGCATGATGTAGACGTCGATCGGGGCGAACTTCGCCTCCCGCAGGACGTACGAAATCCCCTCGGCCCCCATGACGTTGGCGAACTCGTGCGGGTCCGCGACGACCGCCGTCGTCCCATGTGCGGCAACCACCCGCGCGAACTCCGGCACCGCTAACAGCGACGACTCAATATGTACGTGAGCGTCGATGAACCCCGGGCAGACGTAACGCCCCGCCAAATCGATGGTTCGGGCCGCTTGATAATTGCCGATTCCCGCGATCCGCTCGCCTAGAATGGCAATGTCGCCTTCCTGAATTTCATGGGAGACGACGTTAACGATTTTGGAGTTTTTGAGGAGTAAATCCGCAGGACGCCGCCCGGCCGCAACGTCGATGAGTTCTCGTAAGTGGTTATCGGACACGGACGTAGCCTCTGTCTGACCGCATTATACCTTAACGGACTGGTGGCACGACAGCGATCCTAACCCAACCAAACGACGGGTTGCCGAACCCGCCCTTTGTGGTATCATTCGGAGTTCTTCGTCGGTTCGGACCCATCGGCCCGCCAGCGTAGCGGTCATGAAGTCAACCGACGTATCGTTGAGTTTTGATTTGAGGCAACTATGGCAGTCACCTTGAGACTCGTTCGACTTGGCCGTCGCAATCGGTCGTTCTTTCGCCTCCGGGCGTCGGACCGCCGAGACCCGACCGGCGGTCGTTTCCTGGAAGAACTGGGACATGTCGATCCCATTCAAAAAGATCAAAGTAAGCAGGTCGTTCTGAAAAAGGAGCGTATCGAACATTGGCTAAAATACGGAGCCACGGCGTCCGACACGGTACGGACCCTGCTCAAAAAGCACGGCATCGGCCGCAAGAGCGGCGCGTAAGCCGAGCCTGACGGTTCGCTCCGTCGCACGGCCGATCGCCCCTCGGGTTGAAGTCCCATGCGGATCGACGTGCTGACACTTTTCCCGGAGGCCTGCGAGCCCTTCTTTGCGGCGAGCATTCTCGGCCGGGCCCGACGATCGGGCCAAGTGACCATCCATTGTCACAACATCCGGGACTACACCACCGACCCTCATCGAAAGGTCGATGATCGACCCTTCGGCGGCGGACCCGGGATGGTCATGATGTGTCAGCCGGTGATCGACGCGGTCGAGGCGGTCGAGAAGCTGGCGGAGACGCCGGCCACTCGCGTGCTTCTGACGCCGCAGGGACGACGACTCGACCAACGGATCGTCGAGGAATTGTCGACGCTACCGCGACTCCTGCTCGTCGCCGGCCACTACGAAGGCTTCGACGAGCGGATTCGAGCGGCGCTCAGGCCGACGGAACTATCCATCGGCGATTACGTGCTCTCGGGCGGGGAAGCCGCCGCGATGGTGGTCGTCGATGCCGTCGTCAGGCTTTTACCCGGTGCGCTCGGCGACGAGGCATCGACGCATGAGGAATCGTTTTCTACGCGGCAGGCGCCCACGAAGGACGAACAGGACGGCGAAGAACAGACGGCGTATTTGGAGTACCCGCAATACACCCGGCCAAGGGTGTTCAGAAATTTGGAAGTCCCGGAGATTTTGCTTTGCGGCGATCATGCCCGGATCAAGGCATGGCGAACCGAGCAAGCCCTCCAGAGGACGGTGGAACGACGCCCGGACTTGGTGGCGAATCGACTGAAGAAGACGGACACCCCGGAATGCCGACATTGATTGGGTCAGGAGACGTATCATGCATAACAGAATTATCGACAGCATCGAGCAGGGCCATCTCCGCAAGGTCCCTCTGACCTTCGACATCGGCGACACCGTCTCCGTGGGCGTACGAATCATCGAAGGCTCCAAGGAGCGCGTTCAGCCGTACGTCGGCGTCGTCATCGGGCGACAGGGCCGAGGCATGAACGAGACGTTCACCGTCCGGCGGATCGTCAACAACGAAGGCGTCGAGCGCATCTTTCCGATCCAGTCGCCCCGCATCGTGGCCGTCGAAGTGGTCCGCCACGGCAAAGTCCGCCGCAGCAAGCTCTACTACCTCCGCGACCGCGTCGGTAAGTCCCGCAAGCTCCGCGAACGCCGTGCCGGCGGCGATAAGATGGAAGACGCCCCCGGCGCTCCCGAAGGCGCCGACGCCCACCCTGGAAAGGCCCCCCGCGGCGCTCAGGTCGCCGTCCCGGTCTAATATCGTTTCAAGAACGAATAGGGGAGCATGGGCCTCTGGCCCGTGCGCATTTTTTCCCACGGGACAATCACTGCAATTGGGCTTGCCGTTTGGCGGACGCTGATCCGTCAAAGGTGCACTCGACCTCGCCACTGGTTCGCCGCACAATAGCCTCCCGTGCG
>CAYMXF010000410.1:0-3125 GCA_964393935.1 uncultured Planctomycetaceae bacterium | reverse complement strand
GCGAAATCGCGCACTGCGGTAGCACTTCAACCGCGACATTGCGGCGACCAGCCCGACCTTGCGATCCTCGGGCGGGACCTTGTTGAGGAGGGTGGTCTGGAGAGCCCGCTGAAAGTCGTTGCCGCGCGCCCAAAAAGCAGCCGAGGGCGGCTGCTCCACACTTTCACCACGGGCTGCTTGCGCACTATTTGGCCGCGAAGACGACTTCCGTGGCGACGAGCGGATGTTCCAAATCGTCCGGCGGCGCCGGGAGGTCGGTCAGCAGTCGACGGAGATATTCCGAGAGGTATCGCGCCACGGTCGAGGTGACCTGTCGCTGGCCGCAGTTTGGGCAGGTCCAGGCCGGAACGGCGAGCATTCGCACGCGAACGCCCTGGACGGTCTCCTCCACGTCGGCGGCGCCGTAGGACATTTCTTGGCGGCAATGCAGGCAACGCTTGGACATGACAATGACATCTTAGGCGTTACGGATACGCCCGTCAATCCACACGTCGGGGTCAGGCCGATAAACCGTCACCGCGACGAGATGTTGTTGCGGATCTACGAGCCAGTCGGCGTAGTCGAGCACGACATGGACCGTGACAGCGGCCGGGAGGCGGCCGCAGACCAGACATCGGCTCCGTTCTTCGTCGTTTTCAATGATCTCGCAACGCAACAGCGCCGTCTCGATCTCGTCGACAAAGAACAGGTCCTGCGCAGCTTCAAAGATCGCGTGAACCGTATAATCCAGTTCGCCCGATGAGAGCTTGGCGATGATGGTCTTTTCCGAGATGGGCACTTACGCAGCATAGCAAGGCGGGAGAAATGGACAACGGGCTACAGGAGAGCAAAAGGTCCACAAAGCATTATACCGCGAAACAGTCGAATTGTCTCTACCGGCTTCCGTAAACCACTCCGTCCCTCGCGCCGTCACTTCGTCCGCGATGCGACGTTGTCCAGCACGTTCATGAAATTGATGTAGCTGTCGTAGGGCGATTCGTAGGGGTTGAAGTACTTGTGTACGTCGCCGTCGGCGAAATACTTCGTACACATATAGTAAAAATGGTCCGAAGTTTGCAGCCGCCGCCAATCGTGCAGGAGCGCCGGATCGTCCGTCGCCTTGACCGCTGTTTCCAACGCGTACAGCTCCTGCAACGCGTTGGACTGCATCGCGTTGCCCAGCCACGCGGACAGGTCCCGCTCGGTGTCCGCCCAACTAATCAGCTCCGGCGCATTAAAATCCCCCGACGGCGGATACGCCGCCACCACCTCGCTCGGCTTCTTGAAATCGTTCTTGCCGCCCTTCATCACCTCGCCCGGCATGTGATAGAGAAAGTCGAAGATGCCCGTCTCCGTCCATTGATGCTCGCCGAACGTCTCGTAGTCCATGAACAGATTGACGGTGTAGCCGTTGCCGTTGACCTGATCGACCCACTTGGCGAATTTCTCCGCCGTCAGCGGCCACTCCGTCCAGCCGCGATTGGAAAAGCGAAAGGCGATGTCGTCCGACAGGCGGTAATTCTTGAGCAGTACGCTGATCTTCCCGCCGGGCGGGTGATAGACGTAGTTCGGCGAGCGATGGCCCAGGACCTTGTCAGCGCCCTCGGCGATCACGGCCTTGAAGCCGAGCTTCTCGACGGCCGCGGCCAGGGCGTTGTTGTAAACCAACTCCGTGTTTCGGAAGACCTTGCTCGTCTGCCCGAAGAGTTCCTTGATCTTGGCCTGCTGCGCGGCGATCTGCGCCTTGAACTCCTCGGGCGAATAGATGAACGAGAGGCTGTGGTAAAACGTCTCGGCGAGAAACTCGACGCAGCCGGTATCCGCGAGGCGCCTGAAACTGTCGATCACTTCCGGCCGGTAGGAGATGAACTGATCGAGCACGACACCGGTGATGGAATAGGCGACCCTGAACCGCCCCTCGTGCACGCGGATCAAATCGAGGATGCACTGATTGGCCGGCAGGTAGCACTTGTTCGCCACCTTGTTGCAAATCTCGGCGTTCTTGTGCTCGTCGAAGTAATTCTGATCGGCGTCGAAGATCGAGTATCGCCTCAAACGATACGGCTGATGCACCTGAAAATAAAAGCAAACCGACGCCATCAGCGCTGTCCCGGCCGGGAGGCGATCGCCTCGCCATAAACGCGGATACAGTTCGCGGCCGAATCCCGCCACGTCAGTTTCTGTATCTCAAAGCTCCCGTGCTCCCGAAGCGTATTTTGCAGCGGCGGATGGCGCAGGACCGCGATGATCTTGTTGGCCATCTCGTCGATGTCCCAAAAATCAACCTTCAAAACGTGCGTCAAAATCTCCGACACGCCCGACTGCTTCGATATCAGCACCGGCACGTCGTGCGACAGCGCTTCGAGCGGAGCGATGCCGAACGGCTCGCTCACGCTGGGCATGACGTAGAGATCGGCCATCTTGAAGATCCGCGCCACGTCGTCCCCGCGCAGGAACCCCGTGAACACGACCTTGTGCCCGATGCCCAACTCCGCCGCGAGTTCGATCGAGCGCCGCGTCATGTCGCCGCTGCCGGCCATCACGAAGCGGACGTTCTTCACGTGCTCGAGAACCTTCTTGGCCGCGGCCAGAAAATACTCCGGCCCCTTTTGCATCGTGATCCGCCCGAGAAACAGTACGATCTTCTCGTCGCGCTGGATGGCCGGCGGCAACTCGATCTTGTCGCCGTTGCCGTTGTAATCGATCGCGTTATAGACGACCTCGACCTTCTCGCCGCGCGCCGCGTACCGCGCCACGAGGATGTTCCGCGTCAGGTGGCTGACGGCGATCACGCGATCGGCCGCGTGGACGCCCTCGCGCTCGATGTCGTAAATCTTCTGATTGACGTTCTCGCCGCTGCGGTCGAACTCGGTCGAGTGCACCTGGACGACCAGCGGCTTGCCGCTCGCCCGAGCGACGGCGATCGCGGCCGGATAGGTCATCCAATCGTGGGCGTGAACGACGTCGAATTTTTCACCACGTGCCAGGAGGACGGCGATCCGCGCATAGCGCTCCGCCTCCGCGAACATGTCGCCGCCGTAATGCGCCGAGGCGCCGGCCGCGCGAAGTGCCTCCGCCACGATGGAAGGAGGAATCGTACCGCCGCCTTGGCTCCCGGGTTGATAGTCGTGAACGTCGAGCGTCTG
>CAYMXF010000409.1:0-3138 GCA_964393935.1 uncultured Planctomycetaceae bacterium | reverse complement strand
AGCGGGCTCATGGTGGGGCTCGGTGAGACGAGGGCGGAGCTGTCGCAGACGATGCACGATCTGCGCGACGTGGACGTCGATATCCTGACGGTCGGACAGTATCTACGGCCCTCGAACGATCATGCAGCGGTGGGACGGTTCTACCCGCCGGAGGAATTCGACGAGATCGCGGCGGAAGCCCGAGCGTTGGGGTTCCGATCGGTGGCCTCGGGGCCTTTCGTGCGATCGAGCTACAACGCCGCCGAGGTGTATCAGGCGATCGGCCTGCGGCGGGGGGGCGGGGATGTCGGCTAAATCATTGGATCGATTGCGCGGAAAATTCATCGTCTTCGACGGGATCGACGGCGCGGGCAAAGGCGCGCAGCTTGCGCTTCTCACGAAGCAACTCGCCGAGCACGGGATCGAGACGGTCATGGCCCGCGACCCCGGTGGTACGCCCGTCGGCGACCGGATTCGCCATGTCCTGCTGGACTACGACTTGTCGGCGATGGACGTGCGCTGCGAAGCGTTTCTCTTCATGGCGTCGCGGGCGCAACTTGCAAAACAAGTGATCGCGCCGGCCTTGAAAGCGGGCAAGACGTGCCTGGGCGACCGGTTTGTGTCGGCGACGTGTGCGTACCAGGGCGCTGCGGGGTTCGATCCGCGGCGGGTGGTCGAGTTGGCGAAATTCGCGATCGAGGACGTGTGGCCGCATCTGACGATCGTGCTCGACGTGCCGTTGTCGGCGGGCTTGGAGCGGACCAAGCGGCCCGCTTCCAACAAGAAAAATGATTCATCCGGCGACCGGCACCCGACTTTGTTCCACGACGTACACCCGGACGCGATGGAGTCGCGGCCGATGAATTTTCACAAGCGCGTGCGGGAATTATTTCTCGAATTGCCGAAGTTCTACCCCACGCCGGTAGCGATCGTGGACGGCGTAGGGACCGTCGAACAGGTGCAGGCCCGCGTGATGGAAACGATCGCCCATGCCGCTCTCTGACGTCATTCATCAGGACCTCGCGCACCAGCGCCTTCAGCGCGCGCTCGCGTCGGGCCGCGTGCCCCATGCCTATCTTTTCGCCGGTCCGCCGGGTGTCGGCAAGGAGATGCTGGCGGGGCGATTCGCCGCGCGGCTGCTCTGTTCGTCGCCGAGGCAGGTTCCATTATCAGGCGGCGGGCTTGAAAGTTGGACGGACGCTTGCGGTCAGTGCACCGAATGCGTCCTTTTCGCCGCCGGAAACCACCCCGACTATCACCGAATCTACCGCCGGCTGAACAAGTTTCACCCTGAAAAGCTGGTTCAGAATCGCAAGGCCCTCGATCTGAGCGTCGATGTCGTGCGGCATTTTGTGATCGGTCAAATGGGTCGCCGCCCGTCCTACGGAATAGCGAAGGTCTTCGTCGTGGCCGAGGCCGAGCGGATGAACAACCAGGCTCAAAACGCCCTGCTGAAAACGTTAGAGGAGCCACCGGAACAGAGCTACATCATTCTGATATCGACGACGGGGGATGGGCTTTTGGCCACGACGCGATCGCGGTGCCAGCAGATTCCGTTTCGAGGGTTGCCATCGGAGTTCGTAGTGGCTCAGCTTCAGGAAAGGCATGGCGCGTCGGCCGTGGCGGCTAAGTTTCTGGCGGAGTTGTGTCAAGGCAGCTTGGGGTTGGCGGTCCGCCATGTTCCGGCCGGCGTGTTTGATCGTGTGCCGGTCGTCCTGGAGATGATCCGGGCCTCGGCGGACGACCCCTTGGGCTGCGGAAAGGCGATGGCGGAGATGGCCAAGGAGCTGGGCGGCTCGATGGACGAGGACGACACGGAGGAAGACATCGATGCCAGCGTCGCGCGTCAGGCGCAGCTCCTCGTCGTGGCGATGGCAGCGACGATCCTCCGGGATGTCCAGCGCGTCGCGGTCGGCTATGAAGCGGCGGCCCTTCCACAAGCGGAGACGATCCGCAAGCTTGCCGGGCGGGGCGATCCTCGATCCATCATCGCGGCGATTCGTGCGGCCGGTACTGCGGAATATCAGATCGGACGAAACGCTCACACGGGGCTGGTCTTCGATTCGTTGGGCATCGCGATGGGCCGCGCATTTGTTCGCGGAGCGGTCGCGGCCAGCGCATAGGGCGGAGAGATGGCCCGAGTTCGTTTTACAGAAAACATCCAGCGGCACGTACAATGCCCGCCATGCGAATCGCCGGGGCGGACCGTGCGAGAAGTTCTGGACGCCGTCTTTCGCACGAACGGACGAGCGCGGGGATACGTCCTCGATGAACGCGGTGAAGTCCGGCGGCACATGATCGTGTTTGTGGACGGCAAGGCGGTGACAGACCGCAGGGGACTGACGGACCCCGTGACCGACGGCAGCGAGGTCTATGTCATGCAGGCGCTGTCCGGCGGGTAAATGGGTAGGGCGGGTTTTACCCGCCGAATCAGCGAGGTCATCGATGGCGGGCAGAGCCCGCCCTACAAAGCGAGCCTGGAGGATGATCGATGGATAGTCGGTTTTTCGTGGCGACACGTAAGGGACTGTTTACGGCCCAGCGCAGCGGCAAGGCGTGGAAAATCGCCCACGAAGCCTTTGTCGGCGACAACGTGCCCATCGTGATGCCGGACCGCCGGGACAATAACGTGTACGCGGCCCTGGCGCACGGGCATTTCGGTGCGAAGCTGCAACGCTCGAAGGATGGCGGGCAAACCTGGGAAGAAATCGGCGTGCCAACCTTTCCCGAGCGGCCGGCGGATGCGGACGACAAGTGCCCAATGCGCGGTGTGCCGATTCCGTGGAAGCTCGAAATGGTCTGGTCGCTCGTAGGCGGCGGACCCGATCGGCCGGGTGTGCTCTGGTGCGGGACGCTGCCTGGCGGGCTGTTCAAGTCGGAGGATCATGGCAAGAGCTGGTCGTTCGTTCGATCGCTGTGGGACAAACCTGAGCGCAAGGAGTGGTTCGGCGGGGGAATGGATTGGCCCGGGATTCACTCGATCTGCGTCGATCCGCGCGATTCGCGGCGCGTCGCGCTCGGCATCTCCTGTGGCGGCGTCTGGGTGACGCGCGATGGCGGCGAGACGTGGAAGTGTCAAGCCGACGGGATGCGCGCCGAATATATGCCGCCCGAGCAGGCCGGCCATCCGAACATCCAGGACCCGCACTGCGTCGTGCA
>CAYMXF010000408.1:1743-3189 GCA_964393935.1 uncultured Planctomycetaceae bacterium | reverse complement strand
AGCTTGATCGACTCGGGCCAGTCGAGTTCTTCCAGGTCGCTGATCAGCCGGTCGGCGTATTTGGTGATCCGCAGCATCCACTGCTTGAGCGGGCGTTTGAAGACGGGGTGATCCCCGCGGTCGCTGCGGCCTTCGTTGGTGACTTCCTCGTTGGCGAGGACGGTGCCGAGGGCGGGGCACCAGTTGACCGGTACTTCGGCCATGTAGGCAAGGCGCTGCGAATCGACGTACGCGCGGACGGCGGAGTCGCCTTTCGCGCGGATTTCCGGCGGGATGGGCAGCTCGCCGATCGGCCGGGCCTTGTCGGCGGCGGGGTCGTACCAGCTTTTGAAGATTTGCAGGAAAATCCACTGCGTCCATTTGAAGTACGCGGGATCGGTCGTCGATATCTCGCGCCGCCAGTCGTAGGAGAAGCCGAGCATCTTGAGTTGGCGGCGAAAGGTCGAGACGTTCTTTTCGGTCGTCGCGGCGGGGTGGCGGCCGGTTTCGATCGCGTGTTGTTCGGCGGGTAGGCCGAAGGCGTCCCAGCCCATGGTGTGGAGGACGTTGAAGCCGCGCATGCGGCGGAAGCGCGAGAGGATGTCCGTGGCGGTGTAGCCTTCGGGATGACCGACGTGCAGGCCAGCGCCGCTGGGATAGGGGAAGAAGTCGAGGATGTAGTTTTTGGGCTTGGTCGCGTCGAAGCCGGGCTCGCCGGGATTGGGCGTGCGGAAGGTTTGCTGGGCGTCCCAGTATGCCTGCCACTTGTCGCGGAGATCTTTTGGTGAGTATTGGCCGGACATAGCTTCCTTTAATTCGTTGCATCACGGCCTCGCTTCGCGAGACCGTGCCACCCGTGGAATCGAGCCGGACAGTTTATAGCGGTTCTCGGTCGCTTTCCCGTCTTTGTCGGGTGTTTCAACAGAAACGCGCTGGGTGGGGAGAATCGCAGACCGTAACTGTTGTTCAGCTCTGGACTAACGCCCTATTCGCAGCTTCGGGGAAGCCTGGGCATGTTTCGCAAAGGCAACATCCCCACAAAAACGGAACCCGGAGCCCGTCATGCGCTGCTCGGATTCGATCCGCGTAATCCGTTTACAGACCGACAGTTGTGTGCGATCACGAACGGAAATGACAGGGGAGTTACGTCGGCATGGCGATTGCTCGTAAGTCGCAGACAACGCGGCTTTGGTGGCCGCGCATTAGGCGTGGATCCGCGGCGAAACGTTCCCGACCCAGGAGCTTGCCGGCCATGGACGAAACGACATTTCAGAACAAGCTCTCGGAGCTGGTACAGGAGATCGGCTCCCTGCCGGCGGGCGAACGTTCCAAGCTCGAGACCCTCGCCGAGCAGACCAAGCAGCGACATGAAAAACTGAAGGCGACGGTGACGAGCCTTCACGATTCGATCGATTATCTGCGTCTTTCGATCAAGTATTTGCTCTTCGATCTGGAGGCGACCCGGCG
>CAYMXF010000408.1:0-1643 GCA_964393935.1 uncultured Planctomycetaceae bacterium | reverse complement strand
GCGGGGCCGATCGAGGCGGGCGGGCCGGCGATGCGGACGACGTGGAACCCGGCGCTGGCGTTGGTTGCCGATCTGTTGACCGCTCCCGTCCCTACCCTTGGAATCGCGGATGTTCGCGACATCGTCCTCGTACTTTGGGCAAGCGCCGTTTTGGCACTTGCGGCAACGCAAAGGTCCGGCGCATCCGATCCCGCCGAGCGATGGATTCGCTGGGCCGCCTGCCTTATCGCGGCGTTGGCGATTTTTTCCGCTCTGGTGAACGGATCTTTCGATCTGTCGCGAGGGTGGATCGTTCGTTTTGCGGCCGGTGCGGCGACGGCGGTCGCCATCGCTCGGCTTTTCTCGACGGCGATGGTTCGACAAACGGTTACTGGCCTGCTCATGGTCGCCGTCGCCGCGATGATTTTGAGTATCTGGCACCGCTCCCATCGCGGACTGGCGCACTTCACTTGGCCGATCGGACCGATCACCATCACGGGCGCGATGGCGGCGTTGTGGTCGGCGCTGGCGGGCGGCTGGGCCGCGGCGAAGGCGATCCGCAAGGCCCACTGGCCCGCCGTAGCGAGTTGCCTGGCGCTCGCGTTACTGGGCGGTTACATACTCCAGCAGACCGGCCGCCGTGCTCCTTTATTGGGCCTGGTCGGCGGATGGGTCGCCACCGCCTGGCTGCTGACATGGATATGGCAACGGCGACGAAATGTACGCATCGGCTTGGCCGGCGTTGCGCTGGCCGCGACGGCGATCGTCTTTGTCTACGTCCGCGCGCAGGCGACGAGCCCCGTACGGGAAAAGTCCGGGCCGGTTGCGGCGCGGCTCGGCTATTGGAAGACGTCACTGCACCTGCTCGCCGAGCGTCCGGTCCTGGGAATCGGTCCTGGGCGCACGGCTATCGAGTTGACGAACGCGCTGACCGCTGATCGGGCCGAGTCTCCCTGGATTTACGAGGGCAACATCGACCCCTTCGTACACAACGAGTGGCTTCAGTCGGCCGTAGAATTGGGCATCCCCGGGGGAGTCTTGTACGCGGCGTTGCCTCTGGGCCTTGTGTTGTTTGCCGCCGGTCGATTTGCCCGACGAGATGCGGACCCGAGCGAGCGCGGCCTGGCGTGGTCGCTCATGGCGGGACTCTTGACGATTGTCTTAACCGAGTTCAGCAGCATCACTCTTCGCGGCCCGATCATGCCCATTTGGTATTGGGCCTGCCTGGGCCTTCTCGCCGCGTTGTGCCGTCGACCCGAAGTTCGCGCGCCGGCTCGTTTCGGAACGGCCTACATTTGGGCGTCCAGGGCGATCTTTGCCGCCGGCGCGATTCTCTGCATGCTGGCCTGTTTCAACGAAATCGCCGGACAGACCGCCGAGCGAAAAAGGGAGGTCGGCCCCAACGGACGGATGCCGGCGAGATTATTTCCAGAACGGACCCTCCACTGCCAATGGCTCGCGGCGGCGATCGCCGGAGAGGATGCCCAGCGGATCGGATCGGTCGCGCCCGGCGGTCTTGCCGTCAGGCTATGGCGCGAACTTTACGAACAGATTCCGGGCTACGAGGGCGTTCCCGAAGGCTACGCCGGCAACTTGCGTCTGGCCGGCGAGCGCGACCGCGCCTTGCTGGTCGCGCGGCAGACCGTCCTGGGCGGGAAAAATCG
>CAYMXF010000407.1:0-3191 GCA_964393935.1 uncultured Planctomycetaceae bacterium | reverse complement strand
TTTTCCATTCGTTCGGCGGACTTGGCCATCGTTACCTTTCAAAGGTCAAAAAAGCTCACGCAGAGGCGCAGAGCTCGCTGAGGAAGAAAATATATCCACAGTCATCCACGGGTTCCGCTTCGCTCCACCCGTAGCCCCCTGCCTTTTCGGGGCAAAAAGCGATGAATCGCGGCATCATAGGCGCTACCCCTAGCGGCACAAAGACTTAGCCGCCGCAAAGGCACACGAGGCAGGTTTCCCCACAGCAACAGCCCGTCATAATCGGCAAAGGTTTCCATCTTCCTTGCTTCGATCCGAGCGACCCTAACACACAGCGAGACAATCACTTACGACAGCGATGGTGAACCATCCATCTCGACAGCCGGTGGAACGGCCCATGCCATTTATTCAAACCGGGAGAGAGGCTCGACTACGCGACCCCCTCGGGTCGGGAGCGGGCATGGGAGCGAGTCATGGTTATCGTCGCCGCGGATTGGGTCGTCGACGCTTTTCGGCGAAGGGCGAAGATCATCATCCTTGCCTTCTTTACCTATCTGGCGCTTTGCTAAACGACACATCGAACGCCTGCAATTCGTCGGCCGCTACTTGCGTCGCGGTTTGCCGGCCGGCTCGCGCGTGAGCATCCGGGCTTTGACGCCGACCGGACACGCCTTCACGCACGCCTCGCAGAGCCCCGTGATCGAGAAGCGATGCGATAGTGCGTGAAACTTCGCCTGCGCGGAGAGGGCCGCACGGAGCCGCACGACTTCGCGGGCGTCGAACTCGATGATCCGCCCGCAGCGGCGGCAGACCATGTGATCGTGCGGGTCCTGGCCGTAGGTGTGCTCGTAGTGGACCTGCTTGTTGGAGAAATGGACCTCTTTGACGATTCCGCAACCGACGAGGAGCTTGAGCGTGCGGTAGATCGTGGCCTTGCCGACGCGGGCGTCTTCCTGGCGCATGTCGAGGAGGAGTTGCTCGGCCTCGAAGTGTTCGTCGTTGTGCATGACGGCACTAAGAACACGTCGCCGCTCCTCGGTGTACTTGAGACCGCGGTCGCGGAGATATTCGTGGAAGACGTTCTCCGCCGTCGCGATCACGTCTTCTCCGACTGACCTGGCCATCGCTGCACCTCGAATAGCCCGGAGACTCTATAGAACGTCGGTTGAAAAGGAAAGCCTTCGGGACTTACCTGCCGTGAGAGGAGCTTCTAAACGAGGAAGGCCATTACATCGTAGATCACATGGCATCCGACGGCGAGGCCGAAGCCGCGCAACACGAAGACCGCCGCGAGATAGGCGCCGGCCGCCGCGCGGAAGGCGAATTCCTTGGAGGACCAGGGATCGGCCCCGATGGGATGGTAGTGATGCGCGGCGAACAAGAGCGAAGAGAAGATGACCGAGAGCGCCACGCCCGTGACTTGCCGCAATCGTAGCACATCGACAAAGAGGATCGTCAGGAGCGTGATGATGATGAGCCGGAAGAGCAGCTCCTCATACAATCCCGCTCCGACGGAGAGCAGTAGGTCATCGAGTCGTCCGTTGGAGGCGGCCGCGTGACGTCCGCCCTCGCTCGTGGCCTGAAGCATGGGAAGCCATCGATTTAACATCAGGAGCGGGATGGAAAGAAGGATGCTTTCGCCGGCCATGCCCGCCAGCGGCTGCCCCGCCACGCGCCAGGGGTCATGGCTTGCCAGGTGCCAGACGAGGAGCACGGCCACGAGCACGGCGCCCGGCATGTAAAACCCCGTTGCGCCGAACAAACTGAAGAACCAATTGAGCAATTGTTGGGCGGCGAGGGCCGGCCGCTCGCCTTCCGGCGCGCTGCCGTGGAGGACGGCCATTCCCACCTCGTAGGCCAGCACCATCGGGAGCAGAAAGATCAGGCATTGCAGCGGGCGGTGGGTGATGTCCCAATAGTGGTCGGAAAGGGCGCGCCGCTTCTTGGCGGGCTTGCGCGTTTGCGTCTTGGGTGGCTTTCGCCTGGTCCGTGGCTTGGCCATGGCGGTATCCTTACCGCGCCGCGGCGAGACCCGCAACAAACTGGAAGAGGCGTTTCCCACGCTTATGTCATCGACCACCGGACGGACCTTGCAGAAGTTCTACGACGCGCTGTCCCGCACTTATGGCCCGCAGCACTGGTGGCCGGGTGAATGCCCCACGGAAATCGTCATCGGCGCCATCCTGACGCAGAATACGAACTGGCGGAATGTGGAGAAAGCGATTGCCCAACTTCGCGCTTCAAGGCTCTTGGATTGGAAAGCGCTGCGCGACGTGCCGGTCGAAAGGCTCGCCGAGATGATCCGCCCGGCCGGTTATTACAACGTGAAGGCCAATCGGCTGAAGAACTTTGCCGCCTGGCTCTGGGAATACTACGGGGGTGATCTGGGTCGGCTTCGCGACGTGCCGCTCGAACGGCTCCGCGAGGAGTTACTGTCCGTGAACGGCATCGGCCGTGAGACCGCCGATTCCATCCTGCTTTACGCGCTCGACAAACCGTCGTTCGTCGTCGATGCGTACACGGCGCGTCTGGCGCGGCGGCATCGTCTCATCGACGACGATGCGGATTACGAGAGCCTCAAGGCCTTGTTCGAGGACCACCTACCGACGGACGTGAAGACGTTCAACGAGTACCACGCCCTGATCGTGGCGGTCGGTAAGCGCCACTGCAAGACCCGGGCGCGCTGCGAAGGCTGCCCGCTTGAGCGGTTCGAGCACGATACGGAAGATTGACGAAAGGAAATGTGTAAGGATTCGCGGAGCGATTACGAAATGGCCCCACTCCTCCGGAGAAGAGGGCCAAGAGGGTAGTCGAAATCGCGGGCGCGAAGTCGCTTAGCTCATCATCTTCTTCTGGTACATCTTGTAAGCGACCAGAATGACAATCAGTACCCCGGCAAGGACCCAGGTATACCAGGGAAACCAATCGCCAATTCCCTCGGCCAAAAGCATGAGATTCGGATTCATCATAAGCTCCTACGCTTCAAGTCGATGCGGACCCATTCGATCCCGATGACGCCGACCATAACAGCCAGGCGACATCCCAGCGGGCAGTTGTTCTATCCTACCGCACTCGGGCATGTCAAGTGCCGCTTTCCAGCGATCTTAGCTGCGCCCGAAGCGCCGTTTCCAGTTCCCCCATCGTCCGGCAGTCGATGATCTTGTCCGTCCGCCGGTGGTCGATCCGGTCGCCGGCCAGCCGCTGGGCCCAGC
>CAYMXF010000406.1:0-3194 GCA_964393935.1 uncultured Planctomycetaceae bacterium | reverse complement strand
AACTTGAAGCTATGCGCCGGCACCACGCGGTCGTCGTGATCGGCCGTCGTGACCAACGTCGCGGGATAGGTCGTACCGGGCTTGATGTGGTGCAGCGGTGAGTAAGCGTATTGCGTCTTGAAATCGTCCGGGTTTTCCGAGCACCCGTAGTCGCTCTTCCACGCCCAGCCGATCGTGAACTTGTGGAAGCGGAGGATGTCCATCACGCCGACGGCGGGTAGCGCCGCGCCGTAGAGATCGGGCCTCTGCGTCAGGCAGGCGCCCACCAAGAGACCGCCATTGCTGCCGCCGCCGATGGCGAGCTTCTCTTTTCGCGTGTACTTGTTGGCGATCAGCCACTCGCCGGCGGAGATGAAATCGTTGAAGACGTTTTGCTTGTTCTTGAGCCGCCCGGCGTCGTGCCACTCTTGACCGTATTCGCCGCCGCCGCGGAGATTGGCCATCGCATAGACGCCGCCCATCTCCATCCACACGACGTTGCTCACCGAGAAGAACGGCGTCATCGACGCCTTGAACCCGCCGTAGCCGTAAAGGTACGTGGGATTATTGCCGTCCAGTTGTACGCCCTTTTTGTACGTGATGAACATCGGGATCTGCGTCCCGTCCTTGTTGCTGTAGAAGATTTGCTGGGTGACGTAGTGGTCGGGGTTGAAGTCCACCTTGGGCTTCTTGAAGATCGTGCTCTTGCCGGTCGGCACTTCGTAGCGATAGACGGTCGCCGGAGTGGCGAAGCTCGCATAGGAATAAAACGTCTCGGTGTCCTTGCGCTTCCCGCCGAAGCCGCCGGCCGTGCCGAGACCGGGCAGGTCCACGTCGCGGACGAATTTGCCGCTCAGGTCGTAGAGCTTGATATCGCTATACGCGTCCTTGAGGTACGAGCAGAAAAACTGATCGCCGACGAGCGACACGCGCTGGAGCGTCGCCTTGGACTCAGGGATCAACTCCTTCCAATCGGCCTTCGCCGGGCGGCGCGTATCGACGGCGATGACCCGTCCGCGCGGGGCGTTCAAATCCGTCTGGAAGAAAAAGACGGGGCCGTCGTTGTCGATGAAGTTGTACTCGGCGTCGAAGTCGTTGAGCAATTCGACGACTTTTGGATTTGTGTCCTGCAAATCCTTATAAAAGACGCGGTTTTTCTGTTCGGTGCCTTTCCAGACACTGATGATGAGATACCGGCCGTCATCGGTGACGCTGCCGCCGAAGCCCCATTCCTTCTGATCCGGCCGCTCGTAGACCAGGACGTCTTGCGACTGCGGCGTGCCCAGCAGGTGATAATAGAGCTTTTGGAAGTAATTGACCTGCCGGAGCTTGCTCTTCTCGTCCGGCTCATCGTAGCGGCTGTAGAAGAATCCTTTGTTGTCCTTCGTCCAAGAGGCGTTGGAAAACTTGACCCACTTGATCAGGTCCGTCGTGTCGATCGTCGAGGCGATGTCGCGGACGTGATACGTTTCCCAGTCCGAGCCGGCTTCGGAAACGCCGTAGGCCGCGTGCTTGCCGTCATCGCTGACGGTGTAACCGGCCAAAGCGACCGTGCCGTCGGTGGAAAGCCTGTTCGGATCAATCAGGACTCGCGGCGAGGCGCCCAGCGAGTCGGCCGTATAGACCACGGCCTGATTCTGTAGGCCGTCGTTCTTGGAGAAGAAGTATCGGCCGCCTTCCTTAAACGGTACGCCGTATTTCTCATAATCCCACAGCTTGGTCAGGCGTCGCTTGATCTTCGCCCGCGCGGGAATCTCACTGAGGTAGTCGAACGTGATCTTGTTCTCCGCCTCGACCCAGGCCTTCGTCTCGGCGGAGTTGTCGTCCTCCAGCCAGCGGTACGGATCGGCGACCTTCGTGCCGTGGTAGTCATCGACCTGATCTACCTTCTTGGCCTTGGGATACGCCAGGGCATGATCCGGGTAGTTCGTCGGGCCGGCGCAGCCGACCGATCCCCAAGTGAACATCGCCGCGAACAGTGCCGTGTACAGTCGCCGGGAGAGCATGGAGAGTCCTCCGTAAGGTGTGGGTATGTAGCTCAGCCGCCCTCGGCTGAGCAAGCGCGGCCGGACAAACCCGCCGCGATTCAAGGGTGTCCAGTATAGTTGAGCGGCCGAGGTTGTCCAAGGTCGGCTATCTAAGGAAAAGGGACTTGGGACCGACGGGGCCGCCCGAATTGGCTTCGCCGTTTGGCGGACCTCCGTATTCCGTTTTCCTTGTGGGTTTGTTATGCGGCCGAGACAATCCGGCGGCGGGCGGCGGACCTGATGGTTGGAGGATCGTGACATGAGAAAAATGCGAGTGCTTTTCATTCTGGCGGCGATGGTGCTGGCAGGCGTCAGTCTGCGGGCGGCCTCGCAGCCCCCGACGACGTCCAGGCCGGATCGCACGAAGATGGGGCCTTTGCCCGCCGCCGAAGCCGGCCGGCCGGATAAGGCGAAAAAGCGCGAGCGAGAATTCAAACGGATGCTCACGCACGCGACGCTCAAGGGCACCTGGCAGATGACCGGCGAGGAGGGGCTGGCCGGCAAAGCGCCGCTGAGCGAACCGAAGCCGGACACCTACACGATCGATAAAGTCTCCAAGGCCAACGACGACTATTGGGTGATCACCGCGCGGATTCAGTATGCCGACAAGGACGTCTTCATCCCTGTAACCGTCCGCGTCGTGTGGGCGGAGGACACGCCGATCATTACGCTCGACACCATGGCGCTGCCGGGGCTGGGAACGTACTCCGCGCGGGTGATGATCTATCGCGGCTTCTACAGCGGGACATGGTTCGGCAAGAACTACGGCGGCGTGCTGTCGGGGCGGATTATTCACGAAGATCGCTCGAAACCGGGGGCGACGACGAAACCGGCGCAGTGATACGTTGCCGCCTACGTGTCGTGGTAAAGCGAGTAATGGATGGACCATTTTCAATACGTTGACGGCCGGCTTTCTTGCGAGCGTGTCCCGGTCGCACGCATCGCCGACGAGGTCGGCACTCCGGTTTATGTCTACTCCACCGCGACGCTCGTTCACCACTACGACGCCGTCGCCAAGGCTTTTTTGGACGTCGAGCCGCTGATCTGCTATTCGATCAAGAGCTGCGCCAACGTTCACATCTGCCGCCTGCTCCGCGAGCGCGGGGCCGGCTTCGACGTCGTCTCCGGCGGGGAGATCGTGCGGGCCATCGTCGCGGGCGGCGATCCGGCCAAGATCGTTTTCGCCGG
>CAYMXF010000405.1:0-3203 GCA_964393935.1 uncultured Planctomycetaceae bacterium | reverse complement strand
GCTGAATCTTCCACCGGCGGTGCTGAGCTTCGCCGATTTTCCAAGCGGCCTCGTGTTGATCACTGGCGGGACCGGCCAGGGTAAGAGCACGACCGTCGCCGCGCTCATCGAACACATGAACCGGTCGCGGCATTCACACATTATCACGATTGAAGATCCGATCGAGTTTGCCTTCACGCACGGGACCTGCGTCATCGAGCAGCGCGAAGTCGGCGACGACTGCCCGTCGTTTTCTTCAGCATTGCGCCACGTGCTAAGGCAGCGGCCGGACGTGATCGTGATCGGCGAGATGCGCGATCTGGAGACGATTTCAACCGCGCTCACCGCCGCGGAGACGGGCCATCTCGTCCTGGCCAGCCTGCACACAGCCAGCGCGGCGCAGACGCTTGGGCGGATCATCGATGTCTTTTCGCCGCAGCAGCAGGGACAAGTGCGCTTGCAGTTGGCGGCATCGCTTCGCGGCATCGTTTGCCAGACGCTTTGCAGGGACGCGGTTCATGAAAAGTTGATTCCCGCCACGGAAGTCCTGGTCGCCACTACGGCGATTCGCCGGGCCATCCGAGAAAACGAAACGCATTTGATCTACGGCATGATCGAAACCGGCCGGCGACAGGGCATGCAAACGCTGGAGCAGTCGCTGGCAGGGCTCATGCGAGAGGGTCTTATCGATACCGATACGGCGATGGCCGCCGCACCGGAGCCGGGACGACTCCAGACGATCCTCGGCGCTACCGGCGCGGAATAACATTCGGGGGCATGGACGATGGCGGTCTTTACCTACGTGGCCCGTGACAATGCGGGCAAGCTCGTCGAAGGAGATGTGAACGCGGCATCACAGATCGAGGCCGCGCGGATCGTTCGAGGCGAGGGCAAGTTTATTGTTCGCGTCAATCCCAAGGGCACGCGATCGGCCGCGGTCAAGCCGAAGCCGCCCACGAAGTCTACGGGCAGCGTCGCGTCGGCGCCCGGCAAGTCGAAAGGAAACGCGGCTGCCAAGCCGACCAAGGCGGGGATCTTCGGCGGCGACAAGTACCGGCCGGCCGACCTGATCTTTTTTACGAATCAGCTCGCCGTGATGGTCGAGACGGGCGTGTCGATGACGGAGGCGTTGGAGGCGTGCGTCTCGGAGGGCAATTCACCGAGGTTCGCCAAGGCGCTGTCGGCGGTGATCGATCAAGTGACGGGGGGCAGCGAGTTTTCGGCGGCCCTGGCCGAGCATCCGAGAATCTTTGCGCCGATCTACATCAGCCTGATCAAGGCGTCGGAGGCCTCGGGCATGATGGCGCCGATGCTCCGGCGCCTGTCCGCGCATCTGGAAGCCCAGCGCGAGATGAACAAGAAGATCAAAGGGGCGATTACCTACCCGATCGTGATGTTCGTTTTCGCGATCGGCGTGACGGTCTTTCTGATGACCTTCGTCCTTCCGAAGTTCACGGCGATCTACGCGGGACGAGAGGATAAGCTACCGACCCTGACGAAAGTTCTGCTGACCTTCAGCGATAAGTTGACCACCTACTGGGTCTACGTCGTCGGCGCGATCGTCGTTTCCGTGGTCGGCGCGTTTCTCTATCTGCGATCGCCCGCGGGCCGGCTCAAGTTGGAGGAACTCAAGCTGAAGCTCCCGCTGATCGGGCCGCTCTTTCACAAGGCGTATCTGTCGCGCAGCCTTCGAACGCTCGGAACGATGATCCAATCCGGGGTCTCGATGCTCGACAGCGTCAAACTGACGTCCGGCGTGGCCGGCAGCGCCTATTACGAGCGGATGTGGAACAACGTGTTCGAACGCCTGGAAGGCGGCCAGCAGCTCTCCGAAGCGCTGTCGGAGCATGACAACGTGCCCAAGGCGATCAACAAGATGCTCAGCGCCGGCGAGCGCGGCGGCCAACTCGGCGTCGTGATGGAGCGCGTCGCGGTCTTCTGCGAGGGCGAACTCAATACGACGATCAAGACCTTGACCAGTCTCTTGGAACCGGCGATCGTGATGTTCCTCGGCGTCATCGTCGGCGGGCTGGTGCTGGCGCTATTGCTGCCGATCTTCACGATCTCGAAGGCGATGCACTAAGGGCCCGGCGCGAGTCGGCTCGCGAAATACAAAAGATGTACCACAGAGGCGCCGAGACACAGAGACGAGGAGAAAATTTGACATGATTCACAAGATGAACAAGATGAGAAGAAAATCCTGTAAATCGTGTAAATCCTGTCCCATTCCTCCGTGCCTCTGTGGTGATAATTTCCTTCTGATAGCAGCGTAATCCGGGCTCGGCACGATCTGGCCCTCCAAAAGACTTCAGTGGGCGTCACTGGCTGAGATTAGCTGGGACGGGACCCTACGAAACGCCAAAACGCCGAAATCTTCCACAGATGAACGCAGATTTTCGCAGATTCAGGGGGGGCTATAGGGCCTCCTTTTTTGTTTGGTTGAACAAGGCTGAATGAGCTTGAACGAGGCGGAACAGCCGACGCCAATGCGGAAGTCGGAACGCGGAACGCGGAATGTCGGAAGGTCGCAGCGCGGGGGGTGTGGGCGGACGCACATTTATCGTAATTTGGTCTGATTAACTTCACGGCGCGAAAGCTGAATTCAGGAAAAAAAGAGTTTGCCAGAACAAAGCTGAATTTTGTGAATTTTACTTGTTTGCGGCTCAAAAACGGGGGTGGGGGAGATAATGACGAATGGCGAATAGCGAATAGCGAAGGAACGGGGGCGGGCGAAGTTGAATTTGATTGTCGCATGGTGATCGGCTGCCCTTCGCGCGCGGAATCTCCGATGGGGCAGTGGCCAGTGGTTCGTGATCAGTGGCCAGAGCGACACGGCGGCGGTTCTTTCTTTCTTGGCTCTCCTCCCAAAAGCGCACCGGGTGAGTTAAAGAAAACCAGTGAGGAGAGGGCTTTACAGCGTGTTTGTTGTCCGCGATCCATTGGAACAGTGTCTCCAAGCCCCTGGAGCTCCGTCGCCTCGGCGTCGGCCTCGCCCTACGCTGGGTCGACGCCGAGGCGACGGAGTGGAAGGGGCTCCCCCTGGCAGCTCCAGAACCGAGGCCGAGGCTTCGGCAGCCGCCCGTTATTCACAAGCGTCTGGATAGTCACGGGTTATAACCGGCCTTCCTGGCGGTGCGCTTTTGGGTGATGAGCTTCTTTCTTCAACCATTAGCCTTGAAGCTATGAAGCGGAGGTCGCGTCGGGGATACACGGTTCCTTACGGA
>CAYMXF010000404.1:0-3205 GCA_964393935.1 uncultured Planctomycetaceae bacterium | reverse complement strand
AGCACCGCCCGACACTCCTCCGCCCCTTCGCCAATTTTCCCGACAATCGCCACGCACGGCACGTCCGCCGCGCGGCACATCCGCCCGACCGCCCCGACCACCTTGCCCATCATCGACTGCCGGTCCAAACACCCTTCGCCGGTCATCACCAAATCCGCGCCGATGATCTTCGCGGCCAGGCCGGTCGCCTCGCTGACCAGATCGACGCCTGGAATCAATACCGCGCTGGTCAGCGCAAGCAGCGGCAGCGCTACGCCCCCGGCCGCGCCCGTCCCCGGCTCGTTACGAATCGCTCGGCCGCCGGTCCCCTCGAGCAAATCCGCCCAGTGTGCGAGTCCCTTTTCCAAAAGCCGCACTCCTTCGGCGTCCGCGCCCTTTTGCGGCCCGAACACGGCCGCAGCCCCGTGAGGCCCGCAGGCGGGGTTGAGCACGTCGCACGCGATCGTGAACTGCACGTTCTCGATGTTCGAAGGCGGATGGTCCCAACTGATCCGTGCAATCGAACTCAGGTCGCCGCCGTTGATTGGCGTCGACATCGGTCGTCCGGATCGGTCGAAGAATATCATCCCCAGCGCCTGCATCATCCCCGCCCCGCCATCCACTGTCGCGCTGCCGCCGACGGTGAGAACGATCTCCTCGATCTCGCTTTCGACGGCGGCTCGAATGACTTCGCCGACGCCGTACGTACTCGTCTTGAGCGGATTTCGCCGCTCCGGTGGGACCATTGCGTAGCCCGCGATGCTGGCCAGCTCGATCACCGCCGTCGTGGCATGTCGAATCAATCCGACGGGCGCTTCGATCGTCTCGCCCAGCGGCCCATGCGCCGCCACGCGACGCCGATTGCCTTTCTCCGCATTGACCAATACATCGAGCGTCCCCTCGCCGCCGTCGGCCATCGGCACACGATCCACCCGCGCGTCCGGCCGCGCGCGGCGTACCCCCGACGCAATCGCCTCCGCCGCCTCCCGAGCGGTCAACACGCCCTTGAAACTATCCGGGGCCACGACAACTCTTCTTTCGCTATTCGCTATTCGCCATTCGCTATTCGTCATTCGTTATCGCGCCCGCAGCCCTATCTCAATCCGCGTAAAATTGTCTCCACGGATGCGGAGCAGTTGAAACGGAATCCGATCGCGCGACTCGACCTGATCGATGAGTTGCCCCAGCGCCGCCAGCGACGTGACCGGCCAGCCGCCGAACATCGTGATCACGTCGCCGCGCGCAACGCCGCCCTGGGCCGCGTTCGTCCCGATCAATACGTCGGTCACCAGCAACCCCACCGGCCGGCGAAGCCCCATTTTCTTAAGGTCCTCGATGGTCAAATCGCGAACGCTGATCCCGAAATGTGCCTTCATCAGCTTGACGCCGTCCGCCAGGGGAATCTCCGTGATCGCCACTTCGACGGTCCGTCGCGATCCTCCTTCACTCGCGACATCCAGGTGCAGCCGCCGCCCCGTCTCCGCCGCGCTCAAGATGCCGAACGCATCCAAGAACTGCTTGGTCGGCTTGCCGTCGATCGCCGTCACCACGTCGCCGACCTGCACGCCCGCCTTCGCCGCCGGCGATTCGCGGTCCACGCTCGTCACCGGGACGCCGCCGATCTTGCCTTTCCCGTCGACATCGGCGAAGTGAATTCCGAACTGAACCCGCCGGATTCGCTGAAGATCGAGCATCGAAGGCAACAGATCGTGAAGCCGATCGACGGGAATGGCGAAGCCGATGTTCTGCGCATCGCCGCGAATCGCCGAGTTGATGCCGATCAGTTCGCCCAGCACGTTGAGCAGCGGCCCGCCGGAATTGCCCGGATTGATCGAGGCATCCGTTTGGATGAGCCCCGAATAAACGCGATCGTTGCTGAAGCGCAGCTCGCGATTGAGCGCGCTGATCACCCCCGTCGTGACGGTATGCTGGTAGCCAAAGGGATTGCCGATGGCGATGACCGTCTCGCCGGGCATCAAGTCGTCGCTGCGGCCCATCTTCAAAAACGGAAGCGGCTTGGGCGCATCGACCTTGAGCACGGCCAGATCGCTCGCCGGGTCGCTGGCCACGACCACGGCGGACAGTTCGGTCCCGTCGGCGAAGACGGCCTTGCAATCCGTGGCCCGCTCGACGACGTGGGCGTTCGTGACGAGATAGCCGTCTTCATGAATAAGAAACCCCGAGCCGACGCTGTTAGCGGTATAGCTCCGCGGGCGGATCGTCGGGAAATCGAACATCTCGTTGAACATGTCGGGAATGCCGACGCGCGGCTGCACTGTGACGACCGTCGTCGTAGAAAGATTTACCACCGCCGGGCTGCACTCCTTGAAGACGCGAACAATGGGGGTAACGCGCTCCGCGCGCGGGTCCGTGAGCGCTGCAGTACCGCTCGTCAGCAAAAGAACACCGGCAAAAACGAAACGAATCGTCGGATGTGTGGATTTCATTCCGCATTCCGCCTTCCGCCTTCCGAATTCCTAAACGTCCAGCACTTCATACTGCTTCTCCCGATACGTCGACCCGATGCTCGTGCAAGTCAAGGGTCCCCTGCGGCACGTTCGTCGCCGATGCGAATGGCCGCACAGAACATGTCGAACCTTGGGGAATTCCAAAATCGTCTCGCCGAGCAGTTCGCTGCCCAGAAAGGCCGACGCAAAGGCCCAATTCGGCTCGATCGTCTGTGGGACCAAATCCGCGAATGGCAGGTGATGCACGGCGACGACGACGCGCTCGGCCTTCTCATGCACTTGCTCCAGGTGCCCGCGAAGCCGGTCCGCCGTCTGGTGCGCAAAATCGACATCGCCCATCGGCAGCCGCACCCACTCGCCGTCCATCCATCGCGTCGTCACTTGCTTGGCCTCCTCCGAAACGTCCCCGCCCTCTTCGAGCAGGTGCCGGTGCTTCTGAAAGTACGCGGCGGCTCCCGGCGCGACCTTGTGCTGATAGAATCGTAAGGGAATTTTCATCGCCGCGTGGCGGAAGGAAAAATCGTACCAGCCCACGTTGCCGACGATGGCGACGCCGTTGTCCCGATACGGCTCGGCATCGAGATAATGTACGCCGTTCTTCCGACACGCCTCGGCCAAGTCGCGTTCGTATCGCGTCAGCGAATCCACCCCGCCCGTCGTCCAAAGCTCGTGGTTCCCCGCCACGGCCAGGCGCGGCCCGCGGAACGACTCGAAAAGCCCGAACACTTCGTCTAAGATCGCCAGATCGGTGGACGCCG
>CAYMXF010000403.1:0-3229 GCA_964393935.1 uncultured Planctomycetaceae bacterium | reverse complement strand
CCGGACAGGATGACGAAGATGGCCATCGCCGCCAGCAATTCCATGAGCGTCCAGCCCTGCCGAAAGCCCCGTCGGTTCAAGATGTCTCGCTCTCGATCCACAACTCAGTTTCCTTCGACTGCGAACGCGAACTACTCGGCGGCGCCGCCGCCCGTCAGGCTGTTGACCAGGCTTACCATCGGCAGGAACAGCGCGATGACGATGAAGCCGACGATGCCGCCCAGTGCGATAACCATGACCGGTTCGAGCAGGCTCACCAAGCCGGCCACCAGCGTCTCGACCTCGTCCTCGTAGTTGTCGGCGACCTTGATGAGCATCTTGTCCAAATCGCCGGTCTCCTCGCCGACGTCCACCATGTTCACCACGAGATTGTCCACGACCTTGGTCGCCTTCAGTGGCGCGGCGAAGGATTCGCCCTCGCGGATCGAATCGTGCACCTTGCCCAGCGCCCGGGAATACACCTCGTTGCCGGAGGTATCTTTGGTGATCGTTAGGGCTTCGAGGATCGGCACGCCCGCGGCGACGAGGGTGCCCAGTGTTCGCGTGAATCGCGCGACGCCGGATTTGCTCAAGATCATTCCGAGAATCGGGATCTTCAGTTTGACAATATCGAGGAACATGCGTCCGCCTTGGAATTTGCGGATCGTTTTATATGTGACGATGCAAATGACCGGCAGAAGGAGAACGACCAGCCAGCCCGGAACGAGCGCGGGCACGGGCTTGCCGTTGGCGTCCGTCGTCATGCCGACCATCCAGTCGGACAGCGTCAGGAGGAAGACCGTCAGGCCGGGGAGCGTGGTGTCGAAGTCGGAGAATATCTGTTTGAACTTCGGCACGACGAAGTACATGATCCCGCACACGATCAAGAGCGCGAAACTGATGACGCAAACCGGATAGATCATCGCGCCGATCACTTTGCGCTTGAGCTTCTGGGCCTTCTCCATGAAGTCCGCCAGACGCTGGAGGATGACGTCGAGCACGCCGCCCGCCTCGCCGGCCGCGATCATGTTCGAGTACAACCGGTCAAAGACCTTTGGGTGGCGGGCCATCGCCTCGGACAACGTCGCGCCGCCTTCCACGTCCTCGGAGACGTGGCGAAGCGCGACGCGAAGCGTACCGGGCTTTTGTTGCTGTTCGAGAATGCGCAGCGAACGAAGAATCGGCAGGCCGGCGTCCATGAGCGTCGAGAGCTGACGGGTGAACGCCGTCAATTGCTTCGTGGAGACGCCGCCGAAGCCCCCCGCGCTCTTTCGTTTGGCGCCGGTGGCGGCGGCGGGCGCGGCCTTCTTCGCACCGCCCTTTTGCCGGACCTTGGTCGGGAAGTAGCCAAGGCCGCGGATCTTCGCAATCGCCTCTTCTGAATTCGGCGCGTCGACCTCGTCCTTGACCTCCTGGCCGGCGGCGTTCATCGCCTCATATTGAAACTTTGGCATCGCTATACTCCATCCATTCGATCCGCGTATCCCACGACGGGCCGTCCTCAAGAGCGGTGCGCTCCCAGGGCGGAAACATCCGACCGGGGTCGTCACCAAGAACCAGACCCGCCGAATTATTCGCAGAGGCAAGGTGTCTGCCCAGCCCAAACGCCACATAAATTAGGACGTCAACAACTCCGGCGTAGCAACATAACTTATTTATAAACAAGAAGTTATAGAGACGCTCGGTCACAGGGGGTGCTGGTAACGGGGAGATGATTCCTGGCGACCAACCCAAGCCTGTTCGGCCGTATAATCCAGCCGGCCTCTCACCGATTCTGCTTTCGACAAAGGCGTCCATGCCCCCATCGACCAAAAAGCCGCGGGTCTTCCTGATCGGAAACGCGGAGAAGCCCGAGGTCCCCGAGCCGTTTCGTCGGCTCTCGGAGCTTTTTTCCGCACAGGGTCTGCTGGCGGGCTCGGACCTGCAATGTTGTCCGGAAAAGATCAACCCTTCCGAGCCGGATTACGTAGTGGCCCTCGGCGGCGACGGCACGATCCTCTCGGTCGGCCAGGCGATGCAACATCGGCAGGTGCCGATCGTCGGTGTGAATCTCGGCAAGCTCGGCTATCTCGCCGACTTTTCGGTCGATGAACTCGAGCGCGATTTGGGCCGCATCATCGGCGATAAAGAGCTCGTCAGCTTCCGCATGATGCTTGACGTGCATCTCGACGCGTCGCCGGGCGACACACCGTACGACGGCATCGCACTGAACGATTGCGTCGTCCGCGTCGCCCAGCCCTTCCGGACTGTCGGCCTTGCGGTGGATATCGACGGAGATCCCGTCACGACGATCGTCAGCGACGGACTGATCATCTCCACGCCCACCGGCTCCACGGCGCACAATATGTCCTGCGGCGGACCGATCGTGCAGCCCGACGTGGAGGCGATCATCCTCACGCCGCTCTGTCCGCACTCGCTCACCCACCGACCCGTCGTGGTGGGACCACAGGCCCGGCTGGGCATCTCCGTCCGCGCCACGAGCGCGGGCGCGGCGCTGGTCCTCGACGGTCAATTCATCCGGGCTCTGCCGGGCGGCTCTCGGCTGGTCGTCGCGCGTTCGAAGGAGAGTTTTCAACTCGTCCGCAATCCGGTGCGCAAGGGTTGGGACACGTTGGTCGAAAAGCTTAAGTGGGGCCAGGGGCTGACGTAATACCGCGTGTCCTCGCAATACCGCCCCATCCTGCTCGCCATCCTCCCGTTCTTCGCGCTCACCGTCGTCTTCGGTCTGCTCTCCGATGGCGTATACCACGACGATGATTTGACGCACTTTCTGATGGCCCGTTGGTCGGGCTGGTATCCGTCGTACCTTCTGCACATTTGGGGCCGGCCGGGGTTGACCGTCCCGCTCGCCGCCGTCGCGTGGATCGGCGATCGCGAGACGGGCTGGCACCTGGCCAGGTTGCTCTCCGCCATCGTCACGGCCGCGTCGGCGCTGCTCGCCGGGCACGTCGCGCGTCGGCTGGATGTACGGCCGCCGTGGCTCGTCGCCGCCCTTTGTTACCTTCAGCCGCTGGCCGCATTGCTCGGCTTCACGACGCTCACGGAGAACTTCGCCGCGTTTTATCTCATCGCCGCCGTCGCGCTGCTCTATCGCGGACGGCCCCTGATCGCGTCGGTCGTCTTCTCGCTGATCTTGGTGACGCGACACGAGGCGGCGGTCTTTCTGCCGCTCTGGTGGGCCGCGTTGTATTGGAAACCCATCACTAGGCCGAGACGCGGCGGCGCGGCCGCGCTGTCGCTATGGGCGCCC
>CAYMXF010000402.1:0-3249 GCA_964393935.1 uncultured Planctomycetaceae bacterium | reverse complement strand
GCCCGGATCAGCGCATCAGGTTCAAGTGCGTGGTGCGTGGCGACGAACTGCTGTAGCCGTTCCACACCGTATTGCTTGCCGTCCGGGTCGATCCATTCGAAGAAGCCATCGGTCACGAGCATCAGGATGTCGCCGGGCTCGAACACCATGTCCCGTGCCGTCTCGGCGATCATGGGCGTGAGAACGCCGAGCGGCAGGTCATCGGCGTCAAATCCACTCATCCGGGCCTGGTTCGCTTGGAAGAAAAGGTTCGGCCCGTGTCCGGCCGAGTACAACTTGAAGCGGTGCGTAACGGGGTCCAGCATCGCGACGGCGAAGGTCACGAACCGTCCCTCGCTCAGATCTTCCGAGATCAGATCGTTGACGCGGGCCACGGTCTGCTCGATCGCGGCGTCCATCTGGGCCGCCGCGCGAAAGTACGCGCGGCAGACCGTCACCATCAGTGCGGGGCCGAGACCGTGACCGGTCGCATCGGCGATGCTCACGACGATGCGTCCGTCCGGCAGCCGGAGCCAGTCGTAATAGTCGCCGCCGGTTTCCGTCGCCGCGAGGCTCCAGCCGGCCAGCGCATACCCGGCGACTTTCAGCGGCTCCTGCGGTAACAGGTTCACTTGCACCTGCTGCGCGATGTTGAGTTCCTGTTGCAGTCGGTCGTGCTCGCGCCGCACGAGTTCGGATTGCTTGCGACGGCGCAGGTCATGGCCGACACAGACGACGCCGGTCGGCCGACCGGTCGTGTCGGTGAGGGGAGCCGCGGAAAACAGCATCGGGATCGACGCGCCGTCGGTCGAACGCCAGTTCAGCTCGACGCACTGCACCGGCCTGCCCAAGCGAATTCGCGACGGCCACGACTGGCCGAGCTGAGAATCGTCGGCCCCGATTCCCTCCGCGGTTGTCACGAGGTCGATCACCTCGTCGACCGGACGGCCGACGAGTTGGTTTTCGCGATAGCGGAGCAGGTCGCAGGTCGCCTTGTTGGCAGCGGTGATCCTCGGCGGCAAGTCCTCCGTCGGGTAGTCGACGACCAGCAGAGGGTCCATCATCGAAGCAAGAATCCCGGCTACGTAGTCTTTCGAAACAGTCGTGGATTCGAGTTTCGCCGCCATGTCGTTGAACTCGACGGCCAGCTCGCCCAATTCGTCTTTCGTGCCGACCTGGATTCGGGACTTCAGATTGCCGCGCCCGAGGACACGCGCGTGCTCGGCCAGGCGGCGCAGCGGCGAAACCACGAAACCCGACAGGGCCCACGCCAGCGCCGACAGGCCCAGCATCGCCATCGCGCCGATCCACAGCGTTTGCCGGTGCATGCGGGCGACCGGCGCGAACGCCTCATCGCAATGCAGCTTCGCAACGATCCCCCAGCGCAGGGTCGGCGAGACCTGGAACGGCGCGTAGGCGCCGATCGCCGGCTTGCCGTGGTAGCAGGTATAGATCGTCGTACCCGACTGGCCGGCCAAAGCCTTCTCTGCCGCGTCGGTGCCGATTTTCTGGAGTAGGATTCCCGTCTTGAGCCTGGCAATGGAGCCGAGCGTGCTTTCGTCGGTTCCGCTACGGCGCAGATCGGCAATGTAGCCATCGATGTTCTCGATGCTCGACCTCGTGTCGCTGCGAAGCGTTCCGCCGGGCCCAACGAGATAAACCTCGCCGCTCTTGCCAAATACCTCTTCCTTCCAGTGCCCGCCGCCCGCCGCGATCTTGTCGATCGCATCGATCGAAATTTGCGCGGCCAGCACCCCGATCTTCTTGCCGTCGCGGAACAGCGGGCGGGCGATGAACGCCGCCGGCTGCATACCCGACGGCGGATAGAACGTGTATGGTTCGATCCAGGGTGCCGCATCCTTGCCCAAATCGATCGCCACCTTGAACGCCCGGGCGAGCGCTGTATCGCGCAGCGGCCCGGTGAGGAGGTTGGTGCCGAGGTCTTGCTCCTTCACCACCGTGTACACCACGCGCCCATTGGGCTCGATGAGGAAGATGTCGTAGAACTGGAACTTGCGATAATACGACAGATACAACGGGTGAAACTTGGCGTGCGCACGGCTGTAGCTGCTGCCGTCGCCGACATCAATGCACTCCAACCGCTTCGTCGGGTCGGGGTTGCGGGCGATATAGAGGCTCTGTAACAGCAGTCCGCCCGGATTTTGCGCGACCATTTCCTCGGCGGTCTTCTCGCCCGGCAGTCCCGTCGGAGTGAGCGATCCATTGATTCGCCCCACGATCGCCTTTGCTAGTTCGTCACGATGGATGGGTTTGCCCCATTCTTCCGGCAATTTTTTGACCGCGCCGGCGAGCGTCTCCAGACCCTCTGCGACAGACGGGCAATCCGACAGGACATGGAGCTGACGGCGAAGCGCGTTGAAGTAAGTCTGGAGGGCGCCGGCCGTGGCCTCACGAAGGGAGACGACCTCCCGGATGGCCGCCTGCCGCAGCGCGTCCTCGGCCATGCGCGACAGCACGAACCCCACGCCGGAAATGCACAGGAGCCCGGTCCCGAGAAACGCAATGATCGTCTTGGTCCTAAATCGCATGAGACAGAGCCCGCTATCCAGCATCCGTCGCGGCGACTTCAGCAAACTTGACTTTCTCGCATCGCCCGGTGCCATCAAATCGCACGATGCAATAGTGCGGACTGGGAAGCTCCTTTATCAAACGAGCGTCATAGAACTGGCACATCAGCCCCGTCTTGCGGCTACGGAGGGTGAGGATGGGCGGGCCCATGTGCAATTCCGTCTCACACTCCGCGGGGGTCTTTCCCTTGAGCTTCTCGTGATAGATCATCTCGAGGGGAATATCCAACTGATTCGAATCTTCCTTCACCATCTCGACCAGGACGATTCGATCGTCGGCGGCCTCCACGACATAACGTTGATTGTTCAGCACGTCCATCGGGACAGGATAGACTCGCCACTGGCGGGAACTGTTGACGTCGGAATAGATGTCCAGATTCTGCCCAAGCACGGCGTCGGCCTGCGAGGGCTTCCGGCCGAGCAGTTGGTCGCCGATCTTCTTGGTTTCAGCGTCGTCGACGACCTTGCCGACCACATGGATGCCGATTTTCACGACGGAGGTTACCGGGTCGCCGCATCCGGACAGCAGGGCGATGAGAAAGCACGGGAAAGTAAGTTTGGTTAGAAACGACATGCAAAATGCTCCTTTCTTCATGACGGTTTTCTAAGCATCGATTTTATCGCGATTCATTCGTTACCAAGGGCTTGTCGCTTGAATAGAGCGACACCAGGCGCGAGATCA
>CAYMXF010000401.1:0-3258 GCA_964393935.1 uncultured Planctomycetaceae bacterium | reverse complement strand
GGCGGTTGGACGCTCGTGAAAGTGGCCAAACCGAACCAGGACATGCGCTTCGACGTCCCGACGATCGGCCCCGGTACGATCCGAGGCTTGGCCAAGGCCGGGGCCTCGGCGGTGGTTGTCCAGTCCGGCAAGACGCTGTTATTGTCTCGCGAAGAAACGATTGCGCTGGCCAATCGCCACGGCATCGCCCTGGTCGGCCGCACGTAGCGGCCGCGCGCCCCTGCCGGCCGTAAGAGAACAGAGGATCGACGCTCAATGGAATACTTGGTCACGGGTGGAGCGGGCTTCATCGGCTCGCATCTGGTCGAGCGGCTGGTCAAGGACGGCTGCCGTGTCCGCGTTTTGGACAATTTCGTTACCGGCAAGCACGAGAATCTCGCGCCGTTTGCCGACCGCATCGAACTCATCGAAGGCGACATGGCGGATCTCGCCGTCTGCCAACGCGCCTGCCGGGGTATTCGCGTCGTCTTGCACGAGGCGGCCTTGCCATCGGTCCCAAAGTCCGTCGCCGATCCCGTCGCCAGCCATCGCTCCAACATCGATGGCACGTTCAACATGCTCGTGGCGGCGAACGACGCGAAGGTCCAGCGCTTTATCTATGCCGGCAGCAGCTCCGCCTACGGCGAATCCGAGACGCTGCCCAAGGTCGAGTCGATGACCCCCAGCCCGCTCAGCCCCTACGCGGTGCAAAAGCTGACCGGCGAATACTATTGCACGGCCTTCGCCCGCTGTTACGGTTTGCAGACGCTCACGATCCGCTACTTCAACGTCTTCGGCCCGCGGCAGGACCCCGAGAGCCAATACGCCGCGGCGATCCCGGCGTTCATCACGGCCATTGCGGAGAATCGCCCGCCGACCGTCTACGGCGACGGCGAACAAACGCGGGACTTCACGTACATCGAAAACATTATCGAGGCGAACCTGCTCGCGGTAAAAGCGCGCCAGACGCGCGGCGAAGTGATCAACGTTGCCTGCGGAGAATCGATCTCCATCAACGCGATCATCAAAGAGATCAACGCCGTAATGGGCAAGAACATTCGGCCGAATTACGTCGCCTCGCGGCCCGGCGATATCAAACATTCGTGGGCCGACATCACGCTGGCCTCGAAGGTGATCGGCTTCAAACCGATCGTCGCCTTCCGCGACGGCCTTCATAAAGCGATCGACTGGTACACGAAGCGTCAAAGGGCGGCGTAAACACGAGATTAAAGGAGCGATCATGTATCGCCTGAGAACATACACCGTGGTGCCGGCGCTGCCCGAGCGGCTGGCGCGACTGCGCGAATTGGCCTACAACCTCTGGTGGGGCTGGAACGCCGACGCGATGGAGCTTTTCCGCCGCTTGAATCCCGACCTCTGGGAGGACATGACCCAGAATCCGGTCAAGTTCCTGGCCCATCTGGCCCAGCGCCGTCTGGACCAGGCCGCCGCCGATAAGGCGTATCTGGCCCACATGGACCGCGTGCTCGAAGCGTTCGACGCCTACATGAACGGCGAGACGTGGTTCGCCAAGAGCTATCCCGACCTGCGCGACGCGCGGATCGCCTATTTTTCGATGGAGTTCGGCCTGCACGAGTCGCTGCCGATCTATTCCGGCGGTTTGGGCATCCTCGCCGGTGACCATCTGAAGAGTGCCAGCGATTTGGGCCTGCCGCTCATCGGCGTGGGCCTGCTCTATCGACAGGGATACTTCCACCAACGTCTTTCCAGCGACGGGTGGCAACTAGAAGAGTACCCCTCGTTCGATTTCTATCAAGCCCCCGTCGTTCCAGTGAAGCAAGAGTGCGGCGAGCCCGTCACGGTGACGTTGCCGATCGGCGATCACCCCGTCACCGCGATGGTGTGGCGCGTGCAAGTCGGCCGCGTTCCGCTCTATTTGCTCGATACGGATTTGAAGGGAAACGAACCTCGTGACCGCGAAGTGACCGCCCGTCTCTACGGCGGCGACGATGAAACCCGGATTCGCCAGGAAGTGCTGTTGGGAATTGGCGGCCTCCGCGCGCTGGGTCAGATCGGTCTGACGCCCGACGTGTGCCACATGAACGAAGGTCACGCCGCGTTCCTCGCCGTCGAGCAGACTCGGCAGCGCACGCAAAACGACGGCCTGACCTTCGGCGAGGCCCGCGAAGCCGTGACCGCAAGCATGGTTTTCACGACGCACACGCCCGTGCCGGCGGGCATCGATCAGTTTGATGATGAGTTAGTGACGCGGTATCTATCGCCGTTCTTGCCGGACATCGGACTCAAACCTTCCGAGTTCTTGGCCCTGGGCAAGATCGATGCCGCGGACGTCAAGGAGGAGTTCAGCATGGCCGTCCTCGCGCTGCGTCTGGCGGGGGCCTATAACGGCGTCAGCGCTCTGCACGGTCATGTGTCCAGGGAGATGTGGCATCGCGTATGGCCCGGCGCCCCGCGCGAAGAGGTGCCGATCACGTCGATCACCAACGGCATCCACACGAATACGTGGATCGCCCCGGAGATGGCGGACCTGCTCGATCGTTACCTCGGCCCGACCTGGGCGGAAAATCCGGTCGATCACGACGTCTGGCAGCGCGTCGACGAAATCCCCGACTTGGAGCTTTGGCGGATGCACGAGCGCAAGCGGATCGCTCTGGTGGCCTTCGCCCGTCGGCGCGTCAAGGAACAGTTTCGCCGACGCGGCGCGCCCCCGGCCGAGATCAAAGCGGCCGATGAATACCTGGACCCCGAAGCGCTGACGATCGGTTTCGCTCGGCGCTTCGCGCCGTATAAACGCGGCGCCCTGATCTTCCGCAACCCCCAACGCCTGCTAAAAATCCTCAGCAATCCCGAAAGGCCCGTGCAACTCATCTTCGCCGGTAAGGCCCATCCACGGGATGACAACGGCAAGGCCGTGATCAAGGAGATCATGTCGAATATCACCCAGCCGGAATTCCGCCGCCGGATTCTCTTCATCGAGAACTACGACATGACCGTCGCCCGCGTCCTCGTGCAGGGCGCCGACGTCTGGCTGAACAATCCGATCAAGCCGCGCGAGGCCTCCGGCACCAGCGGCATGAAAGTCGCCCCCAACGGCGGCATCAACCTCTCCGTCCTGGACGGTTGGTGGCCCGAGGCCTTCGACGGTGAAAACGGTTGGGCGATCGACGAAGGCCGCATCTACGAAGACCCCGCCTACCGCGACCATAGCGAAGGCGAGGCCATTTACGATCTGCTCGAAAAGGAGATTGTCCCGCTCTACTACGACCGCGGCGCCGACGGGCTGCCGCGCGGTTGGAT
>CAYMXF010000400.1:0-3259 GCA_964393935.1 uncultured Planctomycetaceae bacterium | reverse complement strand
GAATCGTACCGCCGCCTTGGCTCCCGGGTTGATAGTCGTGAACGTCGAGCGTCTGCGAAACCGATTCCGACCGCTCGTACCGCGGATCGTCCGGTGAGCGATAGGGCTGAAGCATCGAGGGGATCGCGCGAAAGTCGACGTTCTTGAACTCCGAGAGCGTGTACGCCTTGTATACCTCCTCTAGCAACTCCGGTGAGGCGGAAGCCGGCGTCTTTAATTGAACGTGCGTCGTGAATTCGCTGGAGACCGGCTGCGGCAACAGAAAAATGACGTGATGGCCCAGATCACTCAGCGCGCGCGTCAGCCCGTAACAGGCGGTGCCCAGTCCGCCGCTGATAAAGGGCGGAAACTCCCAACCCAGCATGAAGATATTCATGGTCGTCCATGCAGTTAGGCCGACGATCTTGCTCGCGCCGTTCCATCCGGCGACAAATCAAGATCAAACCGTCACCGGACTCCGTTCCAAAGGAAACCGCCGATCGCCGATCCTTCGCGACCGCCCCCTCGAACCCGCCGCCGGGTTCCTTTTGCCCCTAATGAGATTCTTCGCCGGCCGGACTTTTTTACCGCCGGATTTACGCCCCATGATCGCTGCTGCCGAATCGCCAACCGATGCTCGGCGAGATGTTGAAAACGGCAGCGCCAAGCCAAGACCGGGAAGTATCACGCCGGCCCGATAAACTGTCAACAAGCCGGCGAAATACGGTACTGGTATCGTTTGAAATCCTAGCCAGTTCTCGGCCTGTGGTATAATCGTGGCATGGCGAAGAAAAAGACCCGCCGGGACGTGGCCGAGATCGCCCGTGAGAACCTAGAGCAGATCATCGGGGAGAAGCTAACCGGCGAGCCGTTGGACAAACCGGAGCCGGAGAAGCCAGATACTCGGAATCCGGCGGCGGTCGCGCTGAGCAAGCTGGGTGCGTCGAAGGGAGGCAAGGCGCGAGCGTATAAATTGAGCACAAGTCGAAAGAGAGAAATAGCTAAATGTGCAGCCCGCGCCCGCTGGGACAAGACACAATCACGAGGGGATCACAAGTAATCCAATTCGTTCGCCTTTATTCCAAACGCGACAGCGATTCTTTCTAATGTTTTGAACGAAGGGCTATGTACGCCGCTTTCCAGCCGGCTGATGTGGCCTTGTAGCAATCCAGTTTTTTCGGCAAGTTGACCTTGTGTGAGGCCAGCAGCCTGTCTTTTCTCTTTGATCTTAGAGCCAATCCAGGAATTCCTGCTCCCTTGCGGCAGAGCCAAGCTGTTATCAGTCGGGGCCACCGTGGACTCCATTTGATTTACTTGCCCAATCAGGTCGGGAAAGAGAATTTCCCTCATCGTTTCGGCGATTTCCTTGAACACTTCGGGGCTGGGACACTTTGCTAGCTCAGCACCAATGTCCAAGAAGTCTTTCATCGCTTCCTGCGAGAGCGAAGTGATCCTGTGCACCAAACAGGCGATAGCCAATTCTTGGCGCGCAAAATCTTGTGGCGAGAACGAGTGTCCGTCCTTCTCAACTCTTTCGAGAGCACTCATTTATTTCCCTTCGGCTTGTGTTGTGAGATCCAATCTCTTACAAACCGCTGTCTATTCCTGATCCTGATCTTGACAAACTCAGGAGTTTTACCCTCTTGCTCTTTCTTATCGCACCCCAACACGACGATTAGTTTTTCCTCGTCCAGTACGTCGAAATACGCCCTAAAGTTTATTTGTCCAAGTAGCCCGCCTTTGTCTCTGAGTTCGTAGTAATTTTCGATTTTTCTAACATCTTGCGAGGTGCTTAGTCTAGGGTTCGACTCATACGCAAGCTGCTCGAACAGACTTACTACATGATCGTATTGAGCCGAATCTAAAAACCTCTTCGCGTCTGCGGCGGCGGCATCGACATAACCCAAACGCCAAATCGGGGCTTCCGTGCCCGTCGTCCCTTTTGCCTCCCTGGTTTTGATTTCCATCTACGATTCTCCAGTATCGGCACGGATCATCCCTCTCTCTTACATAATATACAACGATATCCGTGAAAGTCAATGGAGATCGCTGTATAATATGCAAGATTTTACATTAAAACACTTTCATTTTCTTGCACGTGCAAGTATAATTGTATTATATGAACCAGCTAAAGACAGACAAGCGGAAAGCCGTCGTAGCGGCCTTAGTCGATGGAAACAGCATCAATTCGACGGTCCGCATGACGGGTATCGCCAAGACCACGATCCTGCGGCTCCTGCGCGACTTGGGTTGTGCATGCGCGGCCTACCATAACGACCATGTGCGCGGCCTAAAGCAGAAGAACGTCCAAGCTGACGAGGTTTGGTCCTTCGTTCATTGCAAGCAAAAGAACGTCCGCACTGCCAAGGCGATGGTTTACGGGGCAGGCGACTGCTACACCTGGACGGCGATTGACCCAGATACAAAGCTGATTATCACCTACCTCGTGGGCCAGCGAACGGGCGGCGATGCCGCCGCGTTCATGGACGACCTGTCCGGCCGGGTCATTAACATCGGGCAACTCACGACGGACGGATTCAACGCCTATCCCGACGCCGTGAAAGCAGCTTTTGACAATGAAGTCGATTACGCCCAGCTAGTAAAGCACTACAAGACCGTCCAGACGACCGGAGAAGCCCGCTACTCGCCAGCAACATGCACGGGCTGTACCAAGCAGAGCGTCATCGGCTTCCCCGATCCGGACCATATCAGCGCGAGCATCGTGGAGCGCAGCAACCTCACGATTCGGATGTCCGTGCGGCGCTTTACCCGCCTGACGAACGGGCACAGCAAAAAGATCGAGAACCACGGGCACGCCTTCGCCCTGTTCGTCATGCACTACAACTGCTGCCGGAAGCACGAGACGCTAAAGGGACGAACGCCCGCGATGGCAGCCGGACTGGCCGATCATGCCTGGACGTTGGACGAGCTAATCGAGCTTATAAAATGAAACGATACCAGTACCGAAATACGTCGTAGGCCCGCCGCTGGCTGACCGCGAGCGTAAAAATTACGATATGATAGGTATTATTTAGTTTCTTCTTCGCCGACATCGTCATCCGCTAAGGATGCCGCCGGCGGCGCATCCTTCGAGCGAAAGGCGCCCGTCAAACAATCCAACGCTCGTTCCGTCCACGTCTTTTTCTCGACGCTCCAGTGGGCGGCGATCGCCTCGACGAAGGGCTTGGCGGCTTCCTCCAAACACGCGACCGCCCCTTCCCGCTGAATCCGCTCGATCGTCTCGCCGTAGGATTGGAAGACCGTCTCGGAAAGCAGGTCG
>CAYMXF010000399.1:0-3262 GCA_964393935.1 uncultured Planctomycetaceae bacterium | reverse complement strand
TCGTATAAACGGCGAGCGCCTCGATATCGATATTCGGAATGCGATACGGCCCGCCGGCGTGGCCCGCCGCCCGTTCCAGCACCTTCGCCCCCACCGACGCGTACGCCCCCTTATCGCCGATGATCCTCGCTCGCAGCGCCGTCAACCGCCCATCCGCATCGCAACCGACCTTCAACTGACTGCGAATCGGGTGCCGCTTCGGATGCAGCCGCAGACTTTCATAGCGGTTTAGTACCGTCTTCACCGGCACGCCAACGAGATGCGCGAGCAGTGACGTCTGCGCCTGGATGGACATATCTTCCTTGCCGCCGAACGCTCCACCGTTCGAGACCAACTCGGCGTGCATCCGCTTCGGGTCCCACCCCAGCGCTTTGCAGCACTGCCGCCGATCATCAAAGATGCCCTGCCCCTGCGACAAGACGTGCAACCCACGACGCTCAGGAGGAAGTTGGGAGACATCGGCCGCCTCTGCTTCCCTCCCCTTACGAAGGGGAGGGTCAGGGTGGGGTTCTCTTTGGGATTGACCGTAATACTTCGAGATTTGCGGAGCGCCATCGGCGTCCAGTTCGACCGGCATGGCGATACACGCCTCCGGCTCCAGATACATGTGCTCGACCGTCTGCGTCTGCCAGACCCCCTCGACCACGTGCGCGCTCTTGGCAAACGCCGCCTCGACGTCGCCGCGAACCAGCGCCGCTCGCGATAGCAGATTGCCGCCGGGATGCACCTTCGGCGCGCCCGGCTTGAGCCCATCGTCCGGCGTCGTCACCGGTTCCCGAACCTCGTATTCGATCTCGATGAGTTCGACCGCCCGCCGCGCAGTCTTTTCATCCACCGCCGCCACGGCCGCGAGAATATCTCCGACGCATCGCGTCTCCTCCCCCTCGGCGATGAAGATCGGCCAGTCCGACGTAATCAGCCCCACAAACCGATCACCCGGCACGTCGCGCCACGTCACCACCCGCAGCACGCCCTCCAACGCCTCGGCCGCGGTCGTGTCGATCCGCTTCACCAGCGCGCGGGGGTGATCGCTGAACCGCATCGCCCCATGGGCCATGCCGGAAATGTAAATATCATCGATATAATTGTACCCGCCGAGGACGCAATCAGCCCCGCCATACTTTGCCAGCCGATCGCCGACCCCGCCGATCCGCGGACGGCCGTTGCCGTTCCCGTTTTGGCGTTTCGGCGTTTCGGCGTTTCGGCGTTTCGCCCCCAGCAGCTCAATCGCATCGACGATCTTCGTGTATCCCGTACACCGGCACAAATGCGCCCGCAAGTCGCCCGCGATCTCCGCGCGCGTCGCGCAAGGGTTCTTATCCGTCAAGGCATGCGCGCGAATCGCGATGCCCGGAATACAAAATCCGCACTGCACACCCCCGGCCTGAACAAAACACTCGGCGATCTGTTTCCGTGTTTCCTCCGGCAGCCCCTCGAGCGAGGTGACTTCCTTGCCCGCGGCCATCGACGCCTTCATCGTGCAGGCAAGCCGCGGCTTGCCATCGACAAGCACGGTGCAACAACCGCACTGCCCGAGCGGCTGGCACCCATCCTTCGGCGACGTCACGCCGCACCGATCGCGCAGTGCATCCAGTAGCGACAGATCGCGGGCATCCTCGAGCGCTATTTCACGCCCGTTCAGCGTGAAAGAAATTGTGTCGCTTTTCGGCAGAACCGCCATGAGACGTTCACCTCGGCCTATCGATATGGTAACGTCTTAAACTCGGTTCTTCAAAACCACGACCGAAAAATCGTTTCACTTATCAGCGCGGCGGGTCCCTTCGTACATCTCATACTTCAACAACCGGCAATCGATCTTCGCGTTCCAAAACTCCATCCGCCGGCTGGCCGTCAGGCGAATCCGCTTGGCCAGGTCGCGATTGCCGGTGAACACGTATCCAGTATACCCGGCGCACCGCTGTTTGAAGAAATCGCCGATCCGCTTATAGGTCCCTTCCAGATGGGCGACATCCCCCACCCGCTCGCCGTATTCGGGGTTCAGGAGCACGATGCCCGGCGGCGGCGGCATTGTCGTCTCGGCAAAATCGCAGACCGCGAACTCGATCAGCGTGTCGACACCGGCGGTCTTCGCGTTGGCAAGAGCCGCCTCAATCGCCCTCGCATCGATGTCAGTCGCAATGATCGGCGGCGGCGCATCCTTTCGCCTGCTCTTGGCGGCCTCGCGGCGCGCAGCCTGCCAATCTTCATCCTTGATTCCCTTCACATGCAGCAATCCAAAATTGCTCCGTAACAACCCCGGAGCCCGCCCCGTCGCGATCAGCGCCGCCTCGATGGCGATCGTCCCGCTGCCGCACATCGGATTGACCAGCGGCATCGTCCCGTCGTACCCCGCCGCCATCAGCACGCCTGCGGCAAGCGTCTCCTGCATCGGCGCTAGGTGCGGCCGACGGCGATAACCCCGATCGGCGAGTTTGTTGCCGGACGTGTTCAAAAAAATGCGGCACTCTTCGCCATGCCAGGAAACCGCGACAACAACCCGGTCCCGCTCCGGCCCCGAGTTCGGCCGCGTGCCGATCTTCGCTTGCGTCCGATCGACGATCGCATCCTTGACCTTCAGGTTCGCGTAGGTCCAATCCGTGATCGACGGATGGCTGACGCTCGACGTGACGCAGACGTACTCGTCCGGCGGGATGATCTCCTCCCACGCGATCGACTCCGCGGCATCATACAAATCCTGCGGCCCCGTACACCGAAACTCGCCGAGTCGATAAAGGACGTGAAACGCCGTCCGCAGGTACAGATTCAGCCGCATCGCGTCGCGCAATGTGCCCGTAATTTCGATGAACGCCTTCTCGACGGCCTGGGCCTCATGCCCCAACGCCTTAAGCTCCTGCGCGAGATAGGGCGGTAGCCCGGGCGCGCAAGTAACACGAATCATCTCCTGCCGATCAAGCTCCATGCGCCGCATTCTACGCGAGCCGGTCAATGAGGCCGCACCGAATCCCCCCAGCCCTTCCGCCGCGCTTCCGTGTCTCGATTCCGGTCGTTATGATCTCCACCCGTTCGAGAGTTTTGTAGGGCGGGCTCTGCCCGCCATCGTGTGAGAAGCTTGCATGAGCATCCTTGTTGACAAAAACACCCGCGTCATCACCCACGGCATCACCGGCAAGGCCGGCGCCTTTCACACCAAAATGTGCCTCGAATACGGCACCAAGTTCGTCGGCGGCGTCGTCCCCGGCAAAGGCGGCGCCAAAAGCGAGCACGGCCTGCCCGTCTTCGACACCGTCGAGGCCGCCGTCAA
>CAYMXF010000398.1:1884-3264 GCA_964393935.1 uncultured Planctomycetaceae bacterium | reverse complement strand
CCGGTCAATCGCACCGGCGTCGACGTCGCGTCGATGAAAGCCGCCCTTCGCCACCTGGAGCGCGGCCGCTGCCTGGGCATCTTCCCGCAAGGGCGAATCCAGTTTCCCGGCGAACCACCGGAGCTGCGCGGAGGCGTCGGGATGCTCGCCCTGCGCAGCGGCGCGAGCGTGGTGCCGGCCTACGTCTGGGGCGTCGGCCAGCGGCCGTTCAAGAAGTCCAGGCTCGGGGGCCTGCTGGGGATGCTCGCGCCGTTTTTCCGCCGCCATCGCGCCCACGTCCGCTACGGCCCGCCGGTCGATCTTTCGCAATGGCGCGGGCGCGAGAAGGACCACGGCGCTTACCAGGAAGCGGCGGAGCACATCATGGGGCAAATCGAGGCATTAAGAGAAGCCGATCGAGCTTCGACCTAACGTTGGTCGGCGCTAATGGGTTCCGGTGGCTGCGGCTTGGACCGGCTCACCGCGCACCGTCAGCTCCGTCGGCGTGGGGAAGGGGAGCTTTTTCAATTGCTCCTCGATAAGTGACTTTTTTCCGACGAGGACCAGGAGCGCCTTTTCGAGCGGAACGGCGGACGACGCGAGTTTGTTCAGATCATCCCCCTTTTGCTTCGAGATCGCCGCGAGGTCGTCGCCGAGCGTCGAGAACGGCAGTCCGTTATGTTCCAAGAGCGCCGCTTGCGCCAAGACGCCATTGAGCCCTTCGAACGACTGGATCAAGTCCATTCGATTCGTTTCACGGGCCTTGTTCGCCTCCTGATCGGAGACGTCCCCGGCGCGGATTTTCTCGAACTCCTTGAGAAACTCGGTCAAGGCCTCGCCGGTGTGCTCGGCCTGAACATCGCAGCCGGCGGAGAAATAACCCGTTCGAGGCGTCATCGTGTAGCCCGACCGCGCGCCGTAGGTGTAGCCGTGCTCCTCTCGGAGGTTCTGGTTGAGGCGGCTGGTGAAGCTGCCGCCGAGAATCGTGTTGAAAAGCTCCAGCTTGATCCGGTCCGGCGAGGCATACGTCGGCCCCGGCATGTAGAAGCGAATGACCGTCTGCACCGCGTCGGGCTTGTCCACGACGACCACTCGCAGCGCCTTATTCGCAGGAGGCGGCAACTCCCGTTTTGGCGTTTCGGCGTTTTGGCGTTTTGACGTTTCGCCCTTCCACCCCCCAAACACTTTTTCCAACGCCGCCTTCGCTTCGTCCGCCGTCAGATCGCCAGCGATGAAGATCGTCGCCCGCGACGGAGCGAACAGGCCCGCGTGGCACGACTTGAGCGCGTCCACCGAGAGTTTTTCCACCGTTTCCATCGTTCCGTCGGCCGGCCGTCCGTAGGGGTGGTCGTCGCCGAAGAACGTTCGCAGCCCGACTCGCCCGGCGACCTGCCCCGGCCG
>CAYMXF010000398.1:0-1784 GCA_964393935.1 uncultured Planctomycetaceae bacterium | reverse complement strand
TCGCCGGGCGCGAAGTGCGCGGGGCTGTGATAGACGATCGTCGTGCGGGGGAATTGAACCGTATCGGTGTAGGTCACGCGGCGGACCTCGGTCAGCGCGACCGGCTCGGCCTTGCTGTGCGCCGGGGCGCCGCTGCGAGGAAGCGTCCCGAAGAGCTTGGCGATCAGCGGTTTGATTTGTTTTGGGTCGAAATCTCCCGCGACCACCAACGACGCGTTGTTCGGCACGTAGTACGCCGCGAAGAAGTCTTTCACGTCGCGGACGGTCGCCGCCTCGAGGTCCTCGTGTGAGCCGATGACGGTGTGCTGATAGGGGTGCTCCGGCGGATACATCAACTCCGGGATCTTCAACTCCGCCTTGCCATACGGACGCATCTCGCTGGTCTGCCGGCGTTCGTTGCGGACGACCTCGCGCTGCTTGTCCAGCTTTTCTTTCGTCATCTCCTTGCCGAGGTCTTCGAGCCGGTCGGCGTCGAGCCAGAGCAGCGTCGGCAGCAGGCCGGCCGGGCCGACTGAGAAATAGTTCGTGCGATCCTCGGAGGTCGAGGCGTTGTTCGACCCGCCCTCGGTCTCCATGAGTTGATCGAACGCACCGGTCGGCACCCGCCGCGTCCCCATGAACATCAAATGCTCGAACAAGTGCGCGAAGCCGCTTCGGCCTGGGGCCTCGTCCTTCGAGCCGACGTGGTACCAGGTATTGATGCACGTGATCGGTAGACTATGGTCCTCATGGAGGATGACGGTCATGCCGTTGGGCAGATGATATTTTTCGTATTTGACCTGCTGGGCCGAGGCATTGGCCGCGACGATGACGGTCCACAAGAAGGCGGGAAGAAATGAACGGCGAAACATGTTTGGGAACCCTCCGGGCGGTTTGAACGGCGATCCGTCGAGCGCGGGCTCGTCGGTTTCGCCTACTGCTAGACAACGGCGTGAAAGTATATAGCATTCGCTCTCGGGGGCACACTGGCGGCCCAGCGGCGTTTGAATGAAGCTCATCGTCCAAATTCCCTGTCTGAACGAAGAGGAGACCCTGCCCGCGACGCTGCGCGATATCCCCAGGCAGATACCCGGCATCGACAAGGTCGAAGTCCTCATTATCGACGACGGATGCACCGATCGGACGCTGGAGGTGGCCCGGGCCAGCGGCGTCGATCACATCATTAAGTTCCCCGGTAACCGCGGCCTCGGTCATGCCTTCGCGGCGGGGATGGATCGCTGTCTGGCCCTGGGGGCGGACATCATCGTCAACACCGACGGCGACAACCAATACCACGGCGGGGACATCCCCAAGCTCGTGCAGCCGATTCTCGAAGGCCGGGCGCACCTGGTCATCGGCGACCGCGAGCCGGACAAGGTCGCGCACTTTTCATTTCTGAAAAAGAAGCTCCAGGTCCTCGGCAGCAAGATCGTGAGCATGCTCGCCGGGGTGAGCGTACCGGACGTGGCCAGCGGCTTTCGGGCTTACAGCCGCGAGGCGGCGATGCGGCTGGCCTGTTCGACGGATTTCGACCACACGGTCGACCACGCCATCCAGGCGGGCCGCAAGCACTTGATCACGGTCAGCGTACCGATCCGCACGAACGAGAAGCTCCGCGAGAGCCGCCTGTTTTCCAACATCGGCGTCTTCATCACGCGCTCGGTCGGCGTCATGGTGCGGGTCTATTCGTCGTATCAGGCGATGAAGATCTTCACGGCGGCGGGGCTGATCGCGATGGCCGTCGGCGTCGGCATCGGCCTGCGATTTCTCTACTACTTCTTTTTCACCAACGAGCACGACCTCCA
>CAYMXF010000397.1:0-3276 GCA_964393935.1 uncultured Planctomycetaceae bacterium | reverse complement strand
AGGATCGCCGCCAAGCCCATGAGCATGTCGGCGGGTTCGAGGACGTTCGCCGGCGGTGGAGGAAGGCTGAGGATTTGATTCCACGTTCGGCGGCGGCCGATGACGACCGCGCCGCATAGGATCACCAGGACGCCGACGGCGACGAGGATCAGCTCCGCGAGGTCCAGTCGTGTAAACTGCGTCGGCATCCAGCGGCTCGTGTGTGGCACCGGCTCTTAGCCGGTGTAAATTAGCTTGTGGCACCGGCTCTCAGCCGGTGAACATTTGCCTACCGGGATAGACTCCAGATGACCGGCACTATATTGGAAAAAATCGTCGAGACCAAACGAGCCGAAGTCGTCGAGGCCCGGCGGCTGCGCCCGCTCGCTACGGTTCAAGCTTCGATGGCCTCGACGCCCCCGCCGCGCGATTTTCTCGCCGCGGTCATCGGCGGCCAACGCCTCCGGTTGATAGCCGAGATCAAGAAGCGCTCGCCCTCCGCAGGGCTGATCCGCGAAGACTTCGATCCCGTCGCCCTGGCCCGAATCTATGAAAGCGCCGGCGCCGCGGCGCTGAGCGTATTGACGGATGCGACCTACTTCTCCGGCGATTTGTCGCACATCGCCGCGGTCAAGAACGCCGTCGGTCTGCCGGTCTTGCGCAAGGACTTTCTAATCGACGAGTATCAAGTGTACGAAAGCCGCGCGGGCGGCGCGGATGCCATCCTCTTGATCGCGGAGATCCTCTCGCCGGCTCAGATCGATGCCTTCAGCGAGTTGGCGGACGGGCTCGGCATGGCGACGCTCGTCGAGGTCCACAACAGCGGGCAACTCGCCGGCCTGCGAGAGGTGTTGACGAAGGGCCGCCGCCTCATCCTGGGCATCAACAATCGCGACCTCCGGCTTCAGCGCATCGATCTGGAGACGACGCGCCGACTGGCGCGCTCGCTTCCGCCCGGTACGCCCTTCATCGCTGAAAGCGGAATCGCCACGCGCGCCGACGTCGAGGCGATGCGCGCGGCCGGCGCGGCGGCCGTCTTGGTGGGCGAGACCCTTATGCGAGCGGAGGACATCCCCGCCAAGATTCGCGAGCTTTTCGGCCAATGAACATCGGGCCGCGACCTTTTTTTTGACGAATAATTGGTGCTTGTCCCGAATGGCACGCTTGTAGTATGCGCTCGAAAGACAATCAAGCAACGCACGCAGCGTGCCGATCCAAACTCTGTTGTTGGACGAACACCCACAGAGCCTTATTCGCTGGTTTGAGAACAGTGGTATCATGTGATTCGTCCTTGATCCAGAGAGGAGCACGGCATGGGATGGTTCGGTCGTAAACCAACACAGCAGAAACAGATTGAGGCCGCAATCACAGTCGCATCCAATCTATACCTGCATACGATACCGGAGGCAGAGGATGCCCCTGTGCCTTTGCAGTTCAGCCTTCCGGATTCACGGTATCGTTACCTGATCTTTTGTTTGAGTGCCGTGATGAGGGTCTGTGCACCGGAAATGAAGAAGAAGAATTTCGCTGCGGTATTCGATGAATGTCTGCATTTCCTCGTGACGTGGGCAATCGCAGAAGGCGCTCAAGAATTCTTCGGCAGTCCAGTGGTTCCTGAAGATGCTGCGAACAGTGGCGCCGCGTATCTCCGAGAGTTCGGCAACAATTGGTCGAGATATATCGAACTTGAGAAAGAAGGCAGAAACGCGGAGATTATCGATTTAATATGCTCCATGATTCACGCTACGGAATCGAATGTGCCCATCGTGAAAACTGACACGGAGCGTCTCGCGAATTTGGCTCTATGGATTGATTGTCGACTCCCCACCATGCAGGACGCTTTCATCGAGTTAGCCAGCCGATGAGGCGTACGGTCCCCGTCATTAGGCTGGTGACTCACGCCCTCGCCAGGTACTCGGCGAACTGGTCATTACCGACACGCGGGCACGTCACACAAGCGGCAGATGCTTGTGATCGCCGGGCAATTGAGCGGCATTTTTTCGCCTGTCGGCAACTGAACCGTCCAAAGAAGACGGAACTCGTTCTCTATTTCGCATTTCGGCGGCTTCACGAACGCGATAGCATAACCTTCTGCGCGCGGAACGTCACGGACCGAGTGTCCCCGTTTCTGGTACTTGCAGTACCCGACAATACAGTACAAGGGCTTCATAAATAGCTTGGAAAGAACCTCGGTCAGATGCTCAGCGAATGCAGCGACGTCGCTGATCTTGACACACGAGTCGTATTCGGGGTTACAAGCGTACATAGTTTCCGCTGAAAGCACGGTCGATGCGCAGAAGACTAGGAAATTGCCCGTCCGTTTTACGATCGTGCATCCCTCAATTCTGGAGCCATGGGCAGATGGGGCAACATTGATCGACCGGGCGAGGTTTCCCTGGATCGTTTTGGCGGTTGGTCCGCCACCGTGGATGTCCTCGTACGTTAGCTTGTCAACCCCAGTAAATCGCCTACCCTCATCACGGTCCGGATAGGATTCGATCCCGGAGAGCAAAAGCTCCCCGTCGCGGCAGAGCGCGTCGGCATGCTTACGCCGCATGTACTTGAAGATTTTCTCCGGAAAATTCCCGTTCCAAATATGCTGCACCTGCATCAAAGCGACCCCTTTCTGGTCATCAACGGCGCGAAGGGCGACGTTTGCCACGACCGCTGAGCTTAGTACACACCTTGAACACCAACTCACGCGGCGCATCGAAGACGCGCGTCGTGACGATTTCCCGATCGGCCGTGTTCGTCGCGTCGCTATTTCTTTCGTTCATGTTGCTTCACCTATTGCAATCTCCTGCTGCACTCGTCGCCCTTTCATTAGCGCCGCGAGCTTGAGGACCGTATTCCAATTGCGGCCGGTGCCGCGCGTGCCGAGCATTTTCTCGATCACCGGAACATCAAGGGGGGAACATCAAGGGGGGGAACATCAAGGGGGTCATTCTACTTTGTTTGTCTTTCCTCGATCGGCCGCGGGGCCGCAAGCTCGCATCCGGGAACTCGGCGCTCGGAGGTTCGTTACGAGCGCGACTCACTCCTGCGCGCGAACGATTTCGCAGGAAGGTTGTACGAACGCTTCGGCGGATCAGAGTAGGGCGGGCTTTGCCCGCCGCGACGGAATCGGCGGGTAAAACCCGCCCTACTTGGTGTTGATGTTAAGTAGAATCTTCCGTTACTTCGCCGCGCCGGTCAGCGCCGCTTGAAAATCTTTCTTGCTCGTCAGGCCGACGAACTTCTGTACCACCTGCCCGCCCTTGAAGAGCAGGATCGTGGGGATCGCCTGGACGTTGTATT
>CAYMXF010000396.1:0-3277 GCA_964393935.1 uncultured Planctomycetaceae bacterium | reverse complement strand
TCGCGCGGCGCGTCGCGGCGGAGATGGGCTGCACGGAGTATCGCGCGGATTGTCTTCCGCACGAGAAGCTCGAACTGGTCGAGGCGATGCGCCGGCAGGGACATCGGGTAATGGTGATCGGCGACGGCGTGAACGATGCGCCGGCGCTCGCGGCGGGAGACTTGGGCGTGGCGATGGGCGCGGCCGGAAGCGATGTGGCCATCAACTCCGCGTCGATCGCCCTGCTCAACAACGATCTGACGAGGATTCCGTTTCTGGTCCGCTTAAGCCGCGCGACGCGCAAGGTCGTCGTGCAGAATCTGGTATTCGGCGTCTTGTTCGTCGTGACGGTAATGTCTCTGGGCGCGTTCGACGTGATCACGCCGACGTGGGCGGCCTTCTTGCACTTCAGCTCCAGCCTGGTCGTGGTGTTCAACTCCGCCCGCCTGGTCCGCTTCGGCGAGGAGCGGACGACGCATCAGCAGATCATGGAGGCCGGCGCCGAAGAGACGAAAAAGACGCCTCGCCCGGCTTTGGCATAGGGGTCGTCGTGGTCGTTATCGCCGGACCGTATCGAGCATGCGCACAAACGCCTCACGGTGGGCCTGCATGGTTGCGGCGGGACCGACGGCTTTGAAGAACCACGGTCCGTCGGGCGTCTCCACGATCGCCCCGAGTAGTCTGTAACTATCCTTCGGCGTCGCGGAACCGCCGGTGGCCATCATCGCGTCGGTAAAACGGCCCGAAACATCCAGGATGGTCACCTTCAATCCGCCGACCTCGCGGGATTCGCGTTTCACGGCGTCCTGGCCGACTGGCCGGCCATCCTTCGTCGAGAACATGCCGATCCAGCGTTGGATGTTTGGATCGACGGCCCCGCCCTGGCCCTTGCCGAATTGAAAGACGATCAGTTGGCCGTCCTCGCTGTCGCCGCCGGCGCGTGGAAGGAGGAATTGGGCCTTTCGCATGGCGCTCGCCACCGGCTGGCTCTTCCACTCCGCCGGTGGGTCGTACTTGAGCGGCGGGACGTCGCCCGGCGGCTCCATGCCCGGCGGCGTTGCGCCGATCGCCGGATGGCCGGGAGGCAGCCCACCGGCCATGGGTTGCGAAGTCGCCATGCCTCCGATGGGAGGATGACCCGGCGGTAGCGCGCCGCTCGGGCCGTTCATGCCTGCGCTGGAGGCGGACGCGCCGGATTGCGAAGCGTCCTTTTTCAAGAATTCGGCGAGGCCCTGCTTGTCGTTGCCTTTTGCAGGGGCGGCTGCCGCCGGTTGCGGCGATGATTTAGCCGGCTGTACCGGCTTGCGCTCGCAGCCGATTCCGCCGACCACCGCGCAGGCAACGAAACTCACAACGATTCTCACGATCCAAGTATTCATAGAAGTCGTTCCTAATCCCTGGTCCCTAGTCCCCACGGCCTCGCGACCGCTTGCAACGATTGCATCGTGAAGTCAGGACCGTAGAAGCGGCGGCGCCCCGCGGCCCCTGCTCCCTTACGGCGGCAGTAGTATATCCGTGAACGGCCCGATGTCCGCCCCGTCGGGGCAGCCGTCGCCGTTCAGGTCCACCGCCGAGGCCGAACCGATCTTCACGATCTCGAAGGCACGGAGGAATGGGACAGGATTTACAAGATTTACAGGATTTTTCTTCTCATCTTGTGAATCATGTCAAATTTTCCCCTCGTCTCACTCGGCCTCCCGCCTTGGTCGCCCTCGTCTCGGCGCCTCTGTGGTGATACTTTCCTTCTGATGGCAGTGTCACCCCGGCCTGCACACTTTCTTGGGGGCGTCACTGGCTGGGATTAGCTGGGACGGTCTAGAGACTGGAAACTGGAGACAAGAAACTAGACCCCGACCCGCTCGCCGCCTTTCGGCACCTTCTCCGTCATCCTAACATTATCCTAACATCGATATGCGTGAAAGTCAAGTAGAAAATCGGTAGGTTCGCGCATGGGTACAACCGGCGTCCCTGCCGGACGTAGATCACGAGTAATGGCCGCACCGTGAAGTGCTACCTAACCTGTCGAACTGCCTCGGCGACCCCCGCTCGGCGCCCCGGAAGAACGTCTCGAAAGCCCTTGAACCGAGTCCGCAATTCTGATATATTGAGTCCATTCGTTTGCGATCCATCGACCCATTTGGTGGGGTTTCCCATGTGTTTGCGTATCTCAATCGCGTTGATGGCTGCCGTTCTATTCGTCTATGGACCCAGCGCCTTGGTCCAACCTTGCAGCGCCGACGACCGCGTGCCGGAGGGCCTCTCGGCCTCGGACTGGTCCGGCATCCGCGCGGCTTATGAGGCCCAACGCCATGCCGCGTTCGCCGTCGAGGGCGGCTATCAGGTCCGCAACCCCGGCCAGCAGTGGCGGATGCGCTTCGATGGTCGCGGGTTTCTGACCACGCCCGAGGCGGGTCGCCACAGCGACTCGACGAGGCGAGCGGCTTGGTCGTGGGGGCTGAAACTCGTCAGCTACGGTGTCGAAGGCTCGGAGCACGCGGTTGTAGCGCCGACCTGCGTCGAGGCCGATGGCCAGCGCGTTGAATATGAATGGGATGAGACGCTGAGCGAGTGGTACGTCAACGACCAGCGCGGATTGGAGCATGGGTACACGGTGCATCGGCGGCCAGTATGCGGGAAAGAACTCGCGCACAAGCGGCGAGATTCGTCCGCCCTCCGGGCGGGGGAACAAGAGGGACTTCTTCCAGAGGCTGAAGCCTCTGGCAACCATCGCGCGCCCTCCGGGCGATATGAGCTGCTGCAATTTACGCTCGCGGTGCGCGGCGGGCTGCGCCCGCAGGTGAGTGGCGATGGGCGGGATGTGACGTTCAGCAACTCCAGCGGCGGATCGGTGGTGAACTACAGCAATCTCAAGGTCTTCGACGCCGACGGCGCGGCGGTGCCGGCGCGGTTTGAGCGGGTGGCCGAAGGGCTGCGGCTGACCGTGGACGACCGCGCCGCGCGCTACCCCCTGACCATCGACCCCATCGCCCAGCAGGCCTACCTCAAGGCCTCGAACACCGGGGCAAATGACCAGTTTGGCTTCTCCGTGGCGGTGTCGGGCGACACGGTGGTGGTCGGGGCGTATCGCGAGGACAGCAACGCCACGGTCGTGGATGGCAACCAGGCCGACAACAGCGCCACTGATTCCGGCGCGGCGTACGTCTTCGTCCGCAACGGCACGACTTGGACCCAGCAGGCCTATCTAAAGGCGTCGAACACCGGGGCGAGCGACTGGTTTGGCTACTCGGTGGCCGTGTCGGGCGACACGGTGGTGGTCGCGGCGTACCAGGAGGACAGC
>CAYMXF010000395.1:0-3298 GCA_964393935.1 uncultured Planctomycetaceae bacterium | reverse complement strand
CTGCTCGAAGGAAGACTTGTGGCCTAACTTAATGCCATTCGGGTCATTCTACTTTTACCTCGTCCGCAGCCCGTTACACCAATTGTAGCTGGACGATCTCGGCGGGGGCGTTGATCCGCAGGGGGAACCAGTTGCCGACGCCGCGGTTCACGAAGAGCGCGGTTTTCTCGGTACGGTAGAAGCCGCTGATGTAATGGAAAAGGATTCGGCCGACACCCAGGTCAGGTCGCACGTTCGGCGGCGTGAACATGATCTGACCGCCGTGCGTGTGGCCGGAGAGGGTCAGCGGCACGCCTTGCGGCGCGAGAGCGTCCCACGTGTGAGGGTGATGGGCCAGGGCGATGAGCGGGCCGTCCGAGCGGGCGTCGTAGCCATCGAGTGTCCGGGCCACGTTAGCGATGTCGCCGTGCCGACGGCGTGTCGGCTGCGGATTGTCGTCGTAGTCGACCCCTGCGAGGGTTAATCGCTCGCCGCCGATTTCAAGGATGCGCCGCTCGTTGATCAGCAGCGGAAAATGTTTGCGCGTGTAACGGATGAAGTTGCCGCGATCGTCGAACTCGTCGTGGTTGCCGATGCAGAGGAAGATGCCGTGCCGATGGGTCAGGCGCTTCAGCGCGTCGAGGGCCGGCGGGAGCATCTCGTTGGAATTGTCGACGATGTCGCCGGTGACGACGACGAGGTCGCTGTTGAGCGCGTTGGCTTGGTCGATCAAATGCGGGAGCATGTGCGGGCGATAAAGCCGGCCAACGTGCAGGTCGCTGATGTGCGTGATCGTGAGCCCGCGCAACCGATCGGGCAGCCAGGGCGCGGGCACGGCGTGACGGTTGATTTGAAACCCGCCTTCCTGCCAACGTCCCCAGGCAACTCCGCCTGCCAGCAAAGCAACGGGCACGGATGCAAAGGCGGTCTTGAGCACCGCACGACGGGTGGGATCGAAGGTGTCGGCTTCGGTGATGATGGCAGGCCGCAAACGTACGCCGGATCGACGTGCCAAGGTGACGACACCGAGCCCCAATAATCGGATTGCGGCGACAGCGGGTAAGAGTATCGGCAGCATGATCTGCCAGAGCGTTGCGGCCGACGTGTACCAAGTGGGGCTGATCGCCATGGGCGGGATATGGCCCATGTAAACGGCCTGAAAAAGCGGGACGTTCATCGCGATGGCGAAGGCCGCGACGGCGAGACGCAGCCCGAGCGCGAACCGCGGTGATTGAACAAAGCGAGCGATCCGCCGATCGGCGATGGACCACCAGAGGGCGTTAAAGCTAAGCAAAATGAACACGACACATCGAAAGCCGACGGGTCGTGGCAAAGGCAGCCAACGCGAGACGAGCAGCGCGTATAGGAGCACAACCGCGATCAGCACCATGCAGGTCCAGTGCAGGTGGCGGTAGAAGCGGTCGGAGGGGCGACGGTCGAAAGTGGTGGAGTTACGACGGTTCATGGTTGAGAGAGTGACAATCCCGACTGATTTTGAAGACCACTATGCAGGGGAAACGGATTAACCGATGCGCATTCACCCTGGCCCGAAGGCACGGATGATGCTGAACCTGATGGAGCGCGGTCAAAAAGACAGCAGAGTGGGCCGGTAAGCCGAATTCTGTGCCAAGCTAGAGACTAGAAACTCGAAACTCGAAACAAGAGAAAGCGACGGCGCGTTTTTTTCTTGTCTCTAGTTTCCTGTTTCTAGTCTCTAGCCCGCGGCGGCCATTTATCTGGGCCGACGGTTGCCCGTCGGCCGCGAGCACCCTACCCGCGCCCCCTGATTCAAGCAAACGACGGCGTCACGGTTCATTTAGTTCGATGATAGTGCCTTGACTGGTAGGCGTCATTGAAGAAATCGGTTTCCGTTTGCCCTCCAAGATCTCAACGACCATTTTCTTTACCATTTCATAAGACGGTTCATTATGAAAGAACGAAAATGTTTGATGGGCTTGTCCTTCGTAACGATCGAGATGAAAAAGTCGTTCGTCCTGCCCGATCTCGCCTGCCGCATGGGCGTGTTCATTGGTCACATCGTATGAACCAAGGCTGATTCGGAAAGAAGGCTTTTCCCCGGACTTGTTTACGACGTTAAAGCTATAGCGAACCGCCTCGTCGCCTTTGAGTTCAAAATACTCCAAGGCCATGACGAATTTGCCGGCTACTTTGAATTGATCGCGCACAAAGAGTTCTTTGTCAATCTTGTTTGATCGCTTCAGTTTCTGAAGACATTCGCGAGCCTTGTCGCGTTTTGATTTCTCTCCGATCGATTCGGAACATTGGACGATCTTCGCTTGCGTCCGCCAATCATCCGGAGCCAATTTCGCGACGGCTTCAAAACTTTTAAGCGCATCGCGTGGTTTGTCCAGGTTCTGAGACATTTGGCCGCAGTTGTAGTGCAGATCGATGTCCTGGGGATCGAGTGCTGAAGCGCGAACAAAGTACTCCAAAGCATCCTCGAATTTTCCTTGATCCGCCTCCAGAGACCCCGCCAACCTTAAAGCTTCAATGTTTTTACTGTCGGTCTCAACAGCCTTCATCGCTGCCCTTAAAGCCCGATCAGGTTGCTTCAATTGATCGAGCAGGCCCGCCAGTTCGAACCAATACTCCGATTCTGCCGGTGCAAGGCCCGTAGCTATCTGAATTTGCTTCGCGGCTTCCTCCGGTTTGTCTGCATATTTTTCGAGAATACCAAGCATAAAGTGATAGCTTGCTGTCTTCGGCGCAAGCTCGATGGCTCGACGGTAGGCCTCTCGCGCATGCTCATTTTGCTGCAAGTAAAAAGATGTCTTTCCGATCAGGAATTGGATTTGGGCGTCTTTCGGCTTCTTAACGGCCGCCGCCTTCAGTGCCTCTAGCGCTTTGCGGCACTCTGATTTCCCTTGGTCATCCTTCGGTGTCCCCAGCAACATTCGCCCACGTTCAATTTGTTTTTCGATTTCCTTGATGTCTTCGTTCGGAGGGTTGAAAAACACGAGAACAGCGACGGCAAGATGAAGCACAGATGCTGATGTCATTGAAATCTCTCTCCGATAACAATGATCGTAGCCCGATCGGTTGAAGATACAAAAAGACAGCAGAGTGGGCCGGTAAGCCGAATTCTGTCCCGCGGGATTTCTCCCGCGGTGACGGCCATTTATCTGGGCCGATGGTTGCCCATCGGCTCGAGCACCCTACCCGCGGCGTGGTGCGAGACGGGCCGTCTCGCGGAACGACGGCGTCCGCCGCGGCGGATCGATACGTCGCCGTTCTCTCGCCGCTTACGTGGGCTTGCTGGCGGTGGGGTTTACCTTGCCGCGACCGTCGCCGGCCGCGC
>CAYMXF010000394.1:0-3304 GCA_964393935.1 uncultured Planctomycetaceae bacterium | reverse complement strand
CGTGCTGCGGCAATCCCGACCCTTGCTGTGGGAGCACCGATCCCTGTTGCGGGAATCCGGACCCCTGCTGCGGCAGCCCTGACCCTTGTTGCGGGAGCAGCGACCCTTGCTGCGGCGCGTACTGCGACGACGGCAACGAGTGTACGCTCGATTACTGCAACGCTGCCGGAGACTGCGACTACCTGCCCGTTCCCACGTGCATGAATTACGGCGGGCTCTCCGGCGGCAGCATCACCGTGGAGCCAGCCTGCGTCGGCGGGACCGTGCGGTTCACGGTCAGCGGCGTGACGGACAGCGGTGGAGAGACGTGCATCTACAGCATCGCCCCGGTGGAGCCAACCTATAATTGGGTGATGACCAAACCCGATGGCAGTACCGCGCAAGGAACGGGCTCCACAGCCGAGGTCAGCGCCAGCGAGCCCGGCGAGTACTCATGCGAATTCACCGCCACAGCCGCGCGAGAATGTCCTCCCAGTCCCATTTCCGTCGGGCCTGAGATCAAAACCGCGGTTGAGATACTGACGCCGGATGAGGACGACGTGTACCTGGTTGGATCGCAGGCAGAATTTACGACGACCGATACGCTCGGGATTACCTACACATGGTCGGTGGTTCAAGGCACGGCATCCCCGAACACGGGAACGGGCTCGTCCTTCATTACGAGGCTTGAGTCCGAGGGCGACATCGTTGTGACGTTGACGGCGGCGGGCGGGCCTCCGTGTGAAACCCGGATTCAAGCGGTCAAGCCGGAAGTCGTCGAGGTTTCGTTTGACAACGATTTCGACCTGAAGGAGTGGCAAACCAACGACACCGGCCCCATGATCACGGACCCGGTTTGGACGAAGACCCTTGGCGGGGCTGTCACGCGAAACAAACCGGCGGCCTACCGTCGGACGATTGGCATGGACACGAGGTGGCTCAAGCTCCACATCGCGCTCGAGGCCGCGCAGGATCTCACCGACCCCGTGACCATTCACGTTCGCGGTCTCCATGACTTTGGCGGGCCGACGCAGGTGCTGATTTTCCCCGTTGAGGCCGAACCGCAAGTCTGGCCGGAGCCCATCATTTATACGGATTCCTCCGCCCTCCTTGACACCAACGGCGCCTACAATCCGATGTCGATCCAATGGGAGTACCGTGTACGGGCTCTGGACGGAAACTGGTCGGGTTGGGTGCAGATGAATACGTCAACGCACAAGGTCTATCGAACGTTCGACTCCCCGCGCTTTACTACCGAGTTTCCGTCTACCTGGGATTTAGCTCTCGAAAAGATTTGCGTAGAATACGCGGATGGGTTGGCGACAACCCAATCTATCGCCAGTGCAGCAAACGCAGGCATCGACCAAGACCTCTGTTATAATCCATCTGAGTTCGTCCCAGAAAACCCACTAAACGCATATACCAGCGGCGAGTGCTTGTGTTACGTCAATGCGAGGCTCCTCCATTTGTTGTCGTTGAATACCGGAATACCTTCCGAAGTTCGGTACTTTTACGGTGGGACCGTGGTAGGTAGCGCAAAGACGTTTGACCACCCCGGTGGTATCGCTTCCTTTCAGACTACCGCACCGGCCCACGACGTTGCCCCCGCGCAAGCGCACTTCACCTATCATGCACAGACTTTGATCGATGGTACCTATTACGATCCATCCTATGGGATTGCGACACGCGCGTCGTCGCTACATGAATGTGACCCGCCCAGCGGGCCCGACACACCGTTCCTCGAAGGAGTTGGGTTTCCCGCGTTCCCCAACTTTCCGAATTCCAATTGCGGTTGGACCGATACACATCCCGCTGACGGTCCACCGGGCAGTTGCCCATAGAATAGGATCGTGAACTCATGGCACATGAATCGATAGTCTGGTTTAATCAATGAGGAGGCCGTCATGACTGCGCTTATCAGTGCGGCGTTTCTAGTCGCCGAGTTCACGCTGGCTCATGGTCTGGAACCAGGTGATGCCAAAGAGCCTGTGACCACCACGAGCCTTGTAGCCGCGATTGACGTTAATTCGTTAGCAGCCTTTGTTCAACCTGGCGCAGTGCCGAATAGTGGGCCTCCTCGCTTCAACGGAATAGGCGTTGTTAGGGATTATCGCAATTCTGGTTCTTTTGGCGACTTTCAGCTAACCATCGGCATCTACGCTGATCGCAAGATTGCGGACTCCGTTGGCGCGACAACCATGCCGCAAATGCCCCTTACGGGCGGATCAACCGACGACGCGCAGTGGTTCTTTTCAGCCCGCGGTTGTCACATGTCCTATAACAACGCGTTTGTTCTTTTGCAGTTCAATAAGGGTTGGGGTGGCCCCGCTGGTACAAGACAACCAATTGGCGAATTTGAAAAGCAGTCCATGATCGCCATCGGGTACGCATTGCAGCAAGGATTGACGAAGCACGCCGTCAAGGTGGAAAAGGCTGTTATCGACCTGCCTCGCCTCCATGTTGAGAGCGTTAGCCGAGTCGCGTACTTAGATGGAAGAACAGCCAGTCCGTGCGGGTATAAGGTAGTCGTTCGTTCTGACGCGGAGGGGGATTTGCTCTTCGGAAAGGGCAGTTGGGGACTCAACTCGATTCGCCAGTTGTCCGCCGGGAGGTATGAAGTTGTCGGAGGGGAGGACGGAGCGTATCGCGGTATGACCATCCGTGCCGCGCGGCCGACCGGCGAGGTTTGTGTGCTTGATGTCGAGGACCTAGTCCAAGCCGCGGACAAGGTCGAATTGACGTGGTTCAAATATGACATGGGGAAACGCCCATATACCGATGCCATGCGGCGCAAGGAGATCGACCGGCTGCGTAGCGGCCAGGAAGACATCGGCCATCAAAGCAACTTCTGCGAACACCTCGCCCAGCATCCCTCGCTGGAATGTGCGCCGCTTTTCCTCGAGATTCTCTACGCTGACCGCCACCAGGCGGTCAAGCAACCTGCCCTGCGCGGATTGGCGGAATTGCTTCGGCAGGACGGCCTGGAGCACTATCGACGGCTGGCCGCCGACCGAACCCAGCCGGTGGAAGTTCGCGGGGAGGCGATCATCCTCATCCGCGAATTCGGCGCCAAGGGCGACATCCCTCGCCTCCGCGAGATAGAACAGGAAGGCCAAACTGATCTTGCGGGTTTCGTCGCGAGCGCCGTCAAACGCCTCGAAGTCAAGGATCGAGTGGTTCCCGGGGATTAACGAGCCCATCGACAGGGCTCACGGATCCTACTCTCTTTCCGCCCGGATCAGCAGCACGTCCGTCACCGGTCGCTCCCCGTTCAGCGGGACGGCCGCGATCGCGTCGACGACGTCCATGCCCACCACCACGTTCG
>CAYMXF010000393.1:0-3304 GCA_964393935.1 uncultured Planctomycetaceae bacterium | reverse complement strand
AACGGGTGAGTGACGGGGCTCGAACCCGCGACCCCTAGGACCACAACCTAGTGCTCTGGCCAACTGAGCTACACTCACCATCCGGCCGAAATCGAAGCTTCGGCATTATATCTTCACGCGGCCCGCGACGCACGGGAGCCGGAGCCGGCCCGATTTCCACGTCCATCCCAAGGCGAGCCCGGCGGCTAAACGACGCGCCGCGATAAACTCATCGGAAAACCGTTCTCGATCCAAGGCCGAGAACCCCTAAGTGTTTCCCATTACGGCGTCGTATCGGACGCGTGTAGTCTTACACAAAAAAGATTATCGGTGACGCGAGGCGAATTCAAGCGCGACCGCCGGCCGTGATTTTCGGCGTAAAACTTCCGGCGCAAGTTGAATTCGGGCCGGTATTTCGGACATGGATACGTCAAGTTTGCCTCCAGGCGGCTCGATATTGCACAATGAACTAGGTCGGGTCGCCACGGCGACTCGACGAAGTGAGCCGTTGGGAGAACGACGGCGATAGGAGTTCATGCGCCAGGCCAGGCGAGCGATCCGGACGGAGGGACGCTTCGTCGGATCCATCGTCGGCGGGAGAACGAGGCCGAGGCGCCATTCGCACAGCTCGTGGCGGGGGATATCCAGCTTGGGATCGATGCGGAAACAGTTCTATCGTGGCCTGTTCGGGCTTCAGTTCAGAACGACCCTGCTCCTGACGGGTGTGGTTCTTGCGGCGACGGGCCTCACGGGCGCGACCTATCTTCGCATTTCGCAGCAGTCCGCCCTTCTTAAAGCGAAATCCCATGCGAGTGCCTTGGCCCGAACGCTGGCCGTCGGCGGCGCGCGAGCGGTGCCGATCGAGGACCGCCAGCGGCTCCTGGCGATCGTGGACGACGCCGTGCCCAACGCGAATTTGTGCTACGTTCTTTACACCGACATGGGCGGGCGAATCCTCGCGAGCCAGCAGCGGTGTCCCGGTACGGTGAACCAAATTTTGCTCCGTGACCGGGACCACATCTCGGTCGAACCGATTGACCAGCCGCGAGTCTTGACGGATGGGGGCAAGCAGGAATGGGTCGACGTGGTGTATCCGGTGCCGGCGTATTTCGACGACGGCCCGCTCGACAGCAAAGCGGCTGGAAAACCCACAACGGGATACGTACGTCTGGGGTTGAGTCTGCGATCGGAGGCCAAAGGGCTGGACACGATGGCCCGAAACATCATCGGGTTAGCGGTCGGGATCGCCCTTCTCATGGTTCCCCTTGGTTACGAGATCGTGCGCTATCTGCTCAAGCCGATCAACCGGCTGTCGGAGGCGGCGACTTCGCTTGCGGCCGGGAAACTGGAGACACGCGTCCAAGACGCCCGGCGCGACGAAATCGGCGATCTGAGCCGGTCGTTCAACGCGATGGCCGACAAGCTATCGGCGTCGCACCACCAACTCACCCGGCAAAGTGCCGAGTTGGAAGAGCGAGTGCGCCAACGAACCAGGGACCTGGAAAAGGCGAACCGGCAATTGTCCGAAATGGCGTCTCGCGATTCGCTGACGGGATTGTACAACCGACGCCATTTCAGCGACATCCTATCGCAGCTCTTCGCGGAAGCGGAGCGCTACGGGACGGACCTGACGTGCATGATGATGGATCTGGACAACTTCAAGCGCGTCAACGATTCGCTGGGCCATCAGATGGGCGATCACCTGCTGGAATTAACCGCCCAGGTCATCAAAGGATCGATCCGCGAGTCGGATGTGGCCGTCCGCTACGGCGGAGACGAGTTTGCCGTCCTGCTGCCGCAAACGTCGCCGGACGACGCGCGGACGTCGGCCGAGCGCATGCTGGCCAGGTTCCGAAAGGAAATCACGACGTCGCTGCCGGAGGCGAGCATCGCGTCGTTGTCGATCGGATTGGCCAGCCGTGAGCGGGACCAACCGACGTCGGCGAAGCAATTGCTCAACCTGGCCGACGAGGCGCTGTATCTTGCAAAGGCGGGTGGGAAGGATCGCATCACGGTGCTTCGGCCCGGTCAACTGGCCGGCCATGCGGCGTAAGGCTCGTCGGTTTCCGCCGGTGGCGAGAAGCCGAATCCTGTACCCATTCGCAAGTCGAAAAAAATTACGGAGCGGGGTGCGTGGCGGTCACGTCGACGAGCGGGAGGCTGTCCGGCGGCGGAGGATTGTGTCCGACGACGAGCCGGCCGCAGTCGGGACAAATCGTGTCGCCGCGCTTGCCGAGGTGCTCATTGAGAATGACATACGTCGGCTCGGGCTTCCGCTTACCGTCCCGGGTCCAGTAGCACTGCTCCGCGGGATAGCCGGTATTTTTTTTTGAAAACGGCGATGGAACCGGCCATTTTTCGCCCATCTGCATGGCATACTCGAAAGGCTTGTTCGTCTCCGTGCAGAGGAATACGGTGAGCTGCGGCTTGGGGTCCGGGATCGGCGCCGTGGTCAACGTGTGATAGGTCAGGTACCCCGCCGCGGTGAATAACAAGATAAAGACGAAGATGCCCAGCGGCCCGCTTAAGGGACCGGTGGAGCGGACAGGCGGGGCCTCGGGGCTCATCGTCGGTGCTCCAACGGGGGATTCCGGAGGGTCTTGCTCGGTCGCGCCACGTTCCACGTCGTCGTCCTCTTTACCACCAAGCTTGCATGTCGCCGATTGTACCCAGGGAAGGATCGCCAGTCTATCGTTTCAACCCGCGCCGTCCCCCGCGGACGCTGTCAAATGATCTCCGCTTGTTCGGCCCGAAGCCAGCCGTCTTTGCCGTCGGGCAATTCGACGTGGTACCAAGTTGCTCCATCGACGTCCGGCCGCGATGCGCGGAGGCGAAATTCGACCCCCTGGGGCAGGGGTCGGTCGAATTGCGGATCGTAATATTCGCCGTTTCCCTTGCGCAAGACGACATGATCGGCGATCAAAACGCCCTCGATACGATCGTCGGCCGTCGCGCGCTGCCAGGCGGCGCTGGCCCCGGCCGCGCCTGTGAAAAGTCCGGTGGCGACAAGCGTCCAGCCCAGGCCGGCAAGCCGTCGGGGAAGGAGGCGCGTCGCCAGCGCGAGGCCCCAGAAGAGCGCGTACCCGACGAGGGCGGCGCGCGTCCGCGCCGCGAGTGACGTGTCGAAATGCCAGAAGAAAAGCGTCTCGATCATCGCGCTCGTGGCGGGCTTGGAGAACTTGATCTCCACGAGGCTGCGGGCGACCTCGAGATTCTTGTCGGTCTGGCCGTCGCCGGGACTCAGTCGCTGCGCTCGTCGATAGTTCACGATCGCGCGACCGACATCGCCAAGCCGTAAGTGCGTATTGGCGATGTTGTAATAGAG